>JASHQD010000474.1 GCA_030037755.1 Terriglobia bacterium | reverse complement strand
GTCTCGCAAGCCGCGAAATCGAGTTTCTGGGACACACTGCACCTCCGCTTTGAAAACGTCTTCCGGCCAATGTTGCTGCCCGCGACCGGCGCCGTCCTGGCCGGTTTGATCTGCCTGGGAATCACCCTCGAATGCCTGATCGTGCCTCCGGCGAGGGTGGACGCCTCCACGATCACCACACCGGCCCGCATCCAGTCGCTTGCACCGATCGACTTCAACACCGGAACGGAAGGCGTGGTGCTGGTAACGCACGTCAACGCCGATGGCCAGGCCACGGACTACAAGGTATTGTCGGGAACGCCTTCGCCTGACCTTAAGCCGCAGTTGGATCGCGTGATGTACTTCAGCGTTTTCCGGCCCGCCACGCGTCTCGGCCAGCCCACGGAAGGCGACGTGGTGCTGTCGTTGCGCAGCATTACGGTCCACGGCCGGGAGTCGGCTTCCACGAGCCACGAAGAATCCCCCAGCTCCTCGACCGCCTACCCCGAGGAAAGGTCCAGCGTTTGAGTTTGACTCACGGCCGCGCGCTTCGGAATCCGGACGGGCGCGCCGCATGCCCCTTTGTCTTCCGCCCACGGCTACCGTCGGCTCTGAGAGCTCAAGCCGCGGCATGGGCTGTCGCCGCCCTGTTGGCGATGCTCGCCGGCGGCTCCTCGGCGTTTGCCCAGACCGGCGGCGGAAACGTGACGCTGGTGCCAAGCGAACAGCTCTTTGACGTCTTCGCCGCCCTCAACGTGGCGGGCTACGACGCCGGGCTCGGCTCCGAGCCACCGTCGGGCCCGCGTCTCCAGGCGCGCGAGTGGTGCCTGCGGCGAAAGCCGGACGTGCTGCCGGCGATCGCGAGATTCTACCAGCAGCAGAATCTCGGGGATGAGGCCGCCAACTTCGGCCAGTATGCTTCGCTGGCGCTTTTCCTGGGTCCGCCGCCTGATTTCAAATTCACCGTCGCCAGCAGTGATCTGCCTCCGGATGCCGCGGCGCTGAGGGATCTGGTTCCGCTGCTGGCCCAGTTCTACCGCCAGGCGGATCTTCGCCTGCTCTGGACGCGGCTCCAGCCTGAGTACGACCGCCGCATCGCGGAACTCAGCGAACCCGTCCGCAACATGATCACCATCGCGGACGCATACCTGCGCTTCCCCAGCGGCGCCTATCTCGGACGCACTTACAGCATCGACTTGTGCCCGCTGGGCGCTCGGGAGCAGGTCCAGGCGCGGATCTATGCCGAGAACTACTACGTTGTGCTGACTCACACCGCGGAACCGCCGCTCAAGGAAATCCGCCACCAGTACCTGCACTTCCTGCTTGACCCCCTGGCGGTCAAATATGCCTTTGAGCTGCAGCAGAAGGAGCCGTTGGCGGCGCTCGCCCGGCCCGCTCCGGCCCTTGGCACCGATTTCAAGCAGGACTTTTCGCTGCTCGTGACCGAATGCCTGATCCGTGCCATCGAACTTCGCCTGGACAAGGTGGCGCATCCTCAGGATGCCATCGACACCCTTACGCGTCAGGGTCTGATCCTGGTTCCATATTTCTACAGCGTGCTTCCGGTTTACGAGGGGCAGGCTTCCGCCATGAGCGTCTTCTTCCGGCAGATGATTCTCGGCATCTCGCTGAAGAACGAACGAGCGCGGCTGGCCAAGGTCCAATTCGCGGCTGCCGGTTCGGTTCCCGCGCTCACAGGTCATCCCGTCGCGACGGCGAGTCCGCAGCAAGCGCAACTCGACCAGGGCGACAATCTGATCTACGAGGGCAAGTACGACGAGGCCAAAGCTCTGTTTGCCGGCGTACTGGCCACTGATGCCCACAACGAGCGGGCTCTTTTTGGCATGGCTGTGGTTGCCAGCAACACCCGCAAACCGGACGTGGCGGAGGATTACTTGAAGCAGACGCTGCAGGTGGCTCGGAGCTTGCGCATCTCAACGTGGTCGCACATCTATCTCGGCAGGCTCTACGATCTTGAAGACCGGCGTAAGCAGGCGCTCGAGCAGTATCAGGCCGCGTCAGTCACGGCCTCGGCGTTTCCCGACGCGTTTCGGGCGGTGCAGAACGGCTTGGCGCAGCCCTTCGGGTCGGCATCACAGAGCAAGTAGGCTTTAAGTGTGCGCGGCAACTTTGAAGCAAGCGCAGATCGGATGACGCACGTAGGTGATGCACTTAATTGACACGTCGCGATGAAATTAGATAGGCTCGAAACGTCGGCGTTCTATGCCCCGGAACTACGGAGGATTTATGAAACGGAATTTCATTTTGAGCTGTTTGGCGGCCCTTGTGATCGCCCTGATGACGCCGATGGCCCATTCGCAGGACCTGAACCAGGGTCAGACTTCACAGCAGGCGCCGGCGGCAGGACAGGCAAAGCCGGCTACGGGACAGGCGGGACAGGCTGCCGCCCCGGCCGTGGCGCCTCCGAGCGCCGACGAGCGAAACCTCTACAACGCGATCCAGCATGAGATCGATCCGACCCACCAGGCCCAGATGGTTGACGATTTCGCGAAGAAATATCCGAGCAGCCAGCTATTGAGCGACGTCTATTTCTTCGGCGCTTATGCCTATCAGAGCCAGGGTAATGTTGCGAAAGCGGTGGAGTATGGGGAAAAAAGCGTCGCGGCGAACGGCAACAACCTTCGCAGTCTTCTTCTGCTCTCCGAGTTGCTTCCCCAACCTCAGGAGATGCAAGGCAGCGATGCCGACAAGGAACAGAAGCTGCAGGAAGCCGAATCCGATGCCAACAAAGCGCTGGCGCAGATTCCCGATCTGAAACTCCCGCCCAACACTCCGCCGGATCAAGTGACAAACATCAAGTCAACAATTTCGAGCCAGGCGCACGCCTCGCTGGGAATGGTCCACCTGCAGCGCGCGACCATGAGCCTCACCGGGACCGATTCTCAGGAATTGGGCAAGGCGGAGCAGGAGTATAAGGCGGCGGTCGCAATGCCGAAACCAAATCCCGAGGACTACTTCCGGTTGGGCGAAGCCTACAGGATGGACAAGAAATACGACGACGCGATCGATGCGTTTACGCAGTGTTCCAAATTGAGCCAGGGTAACGCGCTGCAAGGCATGGCCGACAATCAGGTGACGGAATTGAAGAAAGAGAAGTCTCAGGCGCCAGCCGCGGCCCCCGCCCCCAAGCCCTGAGCAATAATCTGCGGCCCACGACGGCCGACGGGACAGGGAGCCGCCCTGAGGCGCTCCGGCCGCCATCGAATGGCTAAGGTATCACCGGAAGTCCTGCAGGCACAGATCGGGTACGAGTTCCGGAACACTCAGTGGCTTCTTGAAGCGCTGACCCACTCCTCGTACGCCCGCGAGGTGTCGGTCTCGTTGCGCGACAACGAGCAACTGGAATTCCTGGGTGACGCGGTGCTGAATTTTCTCGTCAGCGTTCGGCTGGCGGACGCGTTTCCCAACTACCCGGAAGGCAAACTCTCGCGAGGCAGAGCTCGTCTGGTGGCCGCTGAGCACTTGGGCCGCGTGGCGCTGCAACTTGATCTCGGACGCTACCTGCGTCTGGGGCGCGGCGAGGAGAAGACAGGCGGACGCGCCAAGCTGAGCCTGATGGCGAACGCGTTGGAAGCGCTGGTGGCTGCCATCTACCGTGACGGCGGATTGCGGCCTGCGCGCCGCTTCGTGCAGCGGTTTATTCTGCCGTCGGACCTCGAGGCCATTGCCGCGGACCTGTTCAGTATCGATTACAAATCGGCGCTGCAGGAGTATCTGCAGGCGAACCACCTGAGTCCCGCCGCTTACCGGGTGGTCAGCGAGGCCGGTCCCGAGCACCGGAAGATTTTCATGGTGGAAGCCGCGGCCGGCGATCACGGAATGGCGCGCGGCAGCGGCAACAGCAAAAAAACGGCCGAGCAGCAGGCCGCGCGCTCATTGCTGGAAGCCCTTCGGAAAGCCCGAAATGTCTGAAGCCGTCAAGAAATCGAGCCTGCGCGACACCTTCGAATCCCTGGTGGTCACGGTTATCCTGGCGCTCTTCGGAACCACCTTCGTGGTCCAGGCGTTCAAGATTCCCAGCGGCTCCATGGAGAATACGCTGCTGGTCGGCGACCACCTGCTCGTGAACCGGATCGCCTTCGCCTGGCAGTTCGGCGGCCTTCGGCATATCGGCCCTTATCGCGAGCCGCAGCGCCAGCAGGTCCTGGTCTTCAAATTCCCCGGAACCGACGCTGAGGCTCAGGAGCCTGGCGAGCACCTGGTGAAGCGCATCGTCGGAGTGCCGGGCGATCGAATCCGGATCGTGCACCGCCAGGTCTTCGTTAACGGCCAGGCGCTGACGGAGCCTTACGTGCACCACGATTATCCGGGCGACGTTATGCCCGGAGACGATTTCCCTCCTCCGACGGGCGAGTATCTGCGCGGGTCAACGCCGGAGTGGATGCAGGACCTGGACAGCCACGTTCAAAATGGGGAGCTGGTGGTTCCCCCGGGAAATTACTTCGTGATGGGAGACAATCGCGAGCACAGTTGGGACAGCCGATTCTGGGGGTTCGTGCCGCGCCGGCTGGCGTCGGGTCAGCCGCTGCTCATCTACTGGTCGTTCGAAACGCCCGAGGAAGAGTACACCGAAACGTCACTCGCAGACCGATTGACTCAGACCGCTGACCTGCTGCTCCACTTCTTTACCAAGACGCGCTGGCGCCGGACGTTCCATATCGTGCGCTAATGAAGAGGCTTCGTTATCGCCGGTTCGCGTTGTGGGCTCTGCTCATACTGCTGGCGGCATGGCTTCTGCCGTCGCTGCTGAGCGCGGAGCGATTTCGCCGGCGCGTGGAGGCCCGTCTGGAACAAGCTCTGGGCCGCTCCGTTCACCTCGGATCGATTTCACCCAAGCTGCTTCCCCGCCCCGGATTCTCCATCGACAACGCTACCATCCACGAGGACCCTGCCTTCGGTTCCGAACCCTTCGCGCGCGTGGACCACATCGATTGCGATCTTGCGCTACTGAGCCTGCTGCGCGGCCGCATCGACCTGGCAGGGCTTCGCCTCGAAGGCGCCACCATCAACATCGTGCGCTCTTCACCCGGCCATTGGAATGTAGAACGCGTGGTCCCGGCCGCCGGTCCGGCGCCCGGCTCGCGCAAACTGCCGGCGATTTCGATTGAGGTGCAGGACGCGCGCCTGAATTTCAAAGAGGGCTCGACGAAGAAGCCCTTCACCATTACCGGCCTTGATGGCCGCGTTACCATCGACCGCGCCGCCGGCGTGGTTTCATTCGATGTCAGCGGCACGCCGGTCCGGACCGATCTCGGGCTGCCTTCGCCGGGCCGCCTGGCCCTGGCGGGAAGCTGGAGACCCGTCGCCGGCGGCGGCCTTGACGCCACGCTGCGCGCGCGCGGCGCGCTCCTTTACGATTGGATCCCCCTGGCGACAGGGCGCAATCCGGGAATCTACGGTGTCTTCGACGCCGACGCGCACCTGACCGGCTCACTCGGCCGCCCGGCGGCGGACGCGCAGGTACGCCTCACCCAGGTGCGGCGCTGGGAATCGCTCCCACCAACGGGCGAGCTGCCCGTGAATATTTCGGTGAAGGCGTCGCTCGATCGGAGCGCCGCGCGCCTCCGCTTCGACGATACTATCGCAGACATTGGAAATTCCAGAGTCAAACTGAGCGGTACGGTCTCGCAGACCGGCTCCGAGGCCATGCTCGATTTAAATGCGTCGGCAGAATCGGCGCATATCGAGGATGTCGGGGCGCTGCTCGCACGCCTGGTCTCAAGGCCGAACTCGTGGGCCGCGCTGGGCACCACAGGCGTCGCCGGCCTCGCTGATGCGCAAATCGCGATTCAGGGACCCTGGTCGAACCTCGCTTACTCCGGCTTGATTACCACTCATTCGGCGCGCCTGATCGTCCGCGGGGACAATCTCCCGATCGCGGATACGGTTATCCGCGCTCAGGGCCGACGCTTTGATCTCGCCGCGACTCGAATCTCTGCCAGGCCGGACCTCGTCGTCACGGCTGAGGGCACGCTGCTGCTTGCCGAGCCCGAGGCGCGAGCTGAGCCCGAAGCGCGAGCTGAGCCCGAAGCGCGAGGTGAGCCCGAAGCGCGAGTATCGGAATCCGGAATCCGGAATCCGGAATTCGGACCTGCGCTCGCTTCTCACACTGGCGGGCATGCCGGCCTTAACGCCGATTCTGGCGTGCATGCCGGCCTGAAATCCGGCTCTACGCGCTCCCGGTCGCAGGCTCGCGAGCCTTCGCTCTCTCCTGGCTATCAAGTAACGCTCGCGGTGCGCGATGCCACGGGCCAGTCCATGGTCGAGTTTGCGCGGAATCTCGGGATCGCCGCCGCGCGCGATCTCGATGCCCGAGGCCAGGTAGCCGCGACGCTCGAAATCGCCGGACGCGGCTGGCCTCCGGCGCCACCGGTATTGTCCGGCACGGCTGACGTCCGCGCCGCCGAGATCGGATTGCCAGGCTTGTCGCGTCCGCTGGAAATCCGCCAGGCCAGGGTGCAGCTTGAAGGCGACCAAGTGAGCATCAGTCCGGCTACCTTCGCCATCGGATCCAGCCTCTTTGCGGGACGGATCGAGCACGTTGGCGCGCGCTCACACCCGTGGACATTCAATCTGCGCTCGGACAGTCTGGACCTCGCGCAGGCAGCCTCGTGGTTCGAAGCTCTCGGGCATCGGCCGCCATTTGAGTGGCTGGCGAGAATTCCCGGGCTCGGCACGTTGGCTGCCCGCCGCGCCGCCGGAACTACTCTCTTCAACCGCCTGAACGCCCGCGGCGAATTCACAGCCCCGCTCGTCACTTATCGCGGAGTGAGCTTTCGGGGCTTCCACGCTCGCGTTGAGGTCGGCCAACGCGTCGTCCGTATCAACTCGGCTGCGTTTCGGCTTTCCAGCGGCCAGGGCCAGGCCGATCTTACCGCCGACCTTACGGGATCGCTGCCGACCCTGAGCGCGGACTTCTCGATCGCGGGCTTGCGAGTGGAGAATTGGGCCTCGCATCTGCCGCCCCAGCTTGCCGAAGTCCGCGGATCGGCCCGACTGGAGGGAAGATTGTCCGCAGAGGGAACGTCGCGCGCTCAGTTTCAGTCGACGCTGGAAGGACGAGGTGTTTTGGGCCTGGGCAACGTCGATCTCGGCCGCTTCGATCCTTTGCGCGACGCAGCCCGTGCGGCCGATTGGGGTGATCTCGCGCCCAGCCGCACCCCCCTCACCCTACGCGCCGCAACCCTCGATCTCGAAGTCAAGAACCAGCGCCTCGTCGTCAAGCCCGCCCGGTTCGAATTTGCCGGCGCAGCCTTCGAGCTGTCGGGAACCTGCGCGTTTGACCAGAGCGCGCAATTCGAATCCATCGCCGATCTGCGCCACGTAAACCGCCGCTGGCTTGGTTCAGGAGACGCCTCCGATGCCCATGAAAGCAGCGACGCCGAACAAAGTCGCGTGACGCGCTTCCTGCTGAGCGGCCCGCTCGACGCACTGAACGCCACGCGCGAGGATCAAGCCTCGGCGTCAGTGCCGGCCAGACCGTGAGCGCGCCTGTCAGAGACGGAATCGCAAGGAAGACCTGGCGGCCCCGTATGAGCCAGCCCGAGGCTAGCCGTGGGTGCAACCCACGGATACAGGCCGCACAGAGAATGGGTAAATCAACGCCGCAGGGGTTGACCTCATCCGGCGATGGCGCGGCCTTGTCCCACCTCTAGAGCCGGACCGAAACGACCATGCCCCAGCGATCCGCAGGCTTGCGGCCTGCGGTTATTCACTCGCCGCCGCACTCAAAGGCGCCTGCAGCGCGTCCGATGCCTCGATTATCGTGTGAGTAACCGGCTGCACCAAGTGTAACGCGCTTCCCGGTGGGCCGATTCGGGCCAAAAGGAATTCCCCTCAGCCTCCGGCGCTGCCCCCGAGCCAACTGCGACCCGACCTGGATATAGTGAACACCGGCGTTTACGGGAAGGGGTGACGCAGTGCCGCTCGCATGGCGCGATTGCGGCGCAGCTTCTGCTTGATGATCGCCAGCGCTTGCTCCGGAGAATCGACAAACCGCAGCAGGCGCAGTTCATCTTCCCCTACCGTGCCGGACTCAACCAAGAAATCGAAGTTCACGAGTTTCTTCCAGTAATCGGAGCCGTACATGAGGATGAATGCCTGGTGGCCCATCTTTCGAGTCTGGAGCAGGGTCACGAACTCCCAGAGCTCATCCATCGTCCCGTAACCCCCGGGGAAAACGATCAGTGCGCGGGCGGGTTGGGCGAACCACAGTTTGCGCATAAAGAAGTACTTGAACAGAAAATTCAAGCTGGGGCTCACGTAAGGATTTGACTTCTGCTCAAAAGGTAGTTTGATGTTCAGCCCGATCGACAGCCCGCCGGCCTCCGAAGCGCCGCGATTCGCCGCTTCCATGATCCCCGGACCTCCGCCGGAACAGACCACAAGAAAATGATTGCCACGCTTCAGGGAGATCGACCACTCCGTGATCAGCCGCGCCAGACGCCGCGCCTCTTCGTAGTACCTGGACATCTCCAGGGCTCTTTGCGCGGCGCGCAGATGCTCCGGCGGGACCGGGTGGCTACTCGTTTCAGCTTCAAGACTGCTCAGGCGCGCCTGCGCCACGTCCTGGGGCAGAATCCTGGCCGAACCGAAAAACACAATGGTGTTCAGCACACCGGCTTTTTGCAGGCGTGCCTGCGGCTCCAGGTATTCGGCACCGATCCTCAAGGTGCGTGCGTCGGAACTTTCCATGAATCGCCCGTCGCGATAGGCCACCTTGGGCTGACGCATTCGCGGCGGATTAGGAGGCGTCTCTTTAGACGGCATAGGTCCTCAGATGGCGTGCGGTAGGGTTCCCGCTAGCCGGTTGTCGGTCTCCGATCTCACAGTCCTCGGATTGCGTAAGGTAGGCACATAGTCCAATGGGCACAATAGCAGAAACCGAATGCGGGGCGATCGGAATAGTCTCGAAGTCCGAATCCGCAGCGGGAAAGACGCGATTCCGTGCATCTGGATGACTTTCTCCTTAGTGAAAAGCACGGGCAAGAGTGCCTGTGCCACCTGTACCCCGCAAGCAGGAGCGTGTGCCAGGGCGAGTGTTCTTGCTTTCTGCGTTTGCTTTGCGCCATGCTTCATTGGTGAGATTCCACTTTCGTCCGGCGCTCATCGCCGTTCTCGGCATCGCGATCCTCCCGGCAACTCCGCGGGCGCCCGCGCAGTCGTCCGATCCGGACCAGCCATTCATGGAGGCTTACCGCAGCGCGGAGCCCATCACCACCTGGCCGATGAAGAAGATCCTCCATGAGATTCCCGAGCTCAAGGGTCTCGAACCGGCTGCGGATCAGTCGGCGTTGCCAGGCACCCTCGCGCAAGCTGCGGCCACGCTGGAGAATTTCTGGAAGAACTTCCAGAACACAAGTTCGCTCGAGACCATCGACGAATCGCGGCAGACCCGACAACGCAGCGCCGGAGCCCACCCCGAGGTCGACGAGGCCGTGCGGGAATTCCGTTATCTGATGCTGACCGATCCGGATAATCCTCTTCACATCAAGGAGTACCGTACGGATCTGCACGGGCGGCCGCGCAGCTCCGAACTGGCGGTCTCCGGCTTCCTGCAGACCAGCGGTTTTACCTCGTTGCCCTTGATCTTCGGTTCGAGGGAACAGCATCTTACCGACTACCGCTACCTCGGTTCGCAAAGGGTTCACGACCAGGCTTGCAAGGTGGTGGCCTTCGCGCAGCACGACACGGAGGACGCGGTCTCCCGCTGGTCGATCGAGGGGCAGCAGATTCCGGTGCTGATTCAAGGCGTGGCCTGGATCGATGCTGAGGGCGGAGAAGTGGTGCAGATTCGCACCGATTTGCTGGCGCCGCAACCGAGGGTCTCTCTCGGCCGCGCGACGACCGTGGTGAGATTTGCGCCGGTTCAGTTTCACAAAGCGCGCGGAGTCTTCTGGCTTCCGCAGGAAGTGACCGTCAGTATTGACCTCGACGCTTACACCTTCGTCAACCGGCATCGCTACTCGCAGTATCAGGTGTTCACGGTGTTGACATCGGAATCCAGCCGTTGAAGACCCCTTGACGGTACTTGGAAGGCAGAAATCGGAGCCCAAGGAAAGCGGGGACGCACCAGCGTATCTGCGCCCATGTTGTTCTCTCCGCGTCGGTGCTCTGTGTTTGCTTTTCCTGCGTTCTGAGCCGGCTGGGACTCGAACCCAGAACCCCTGCCTTAAAAGGGCAGTGCTCTACCATTGAGCTACCGGCCCGCACTGTTCTACCGTAACCCAGCGTGTCGAGATAAGTAAAGGCAGTAGGTCAGTAAGTCAGTCGTCCGGAGCCATTTTAGTGGAGGACTTCTTGAGGCTCGAAGAACTGACACACGAATCACTGCCGATTTGGCGCACTTCCGAACTGACGTCCCGACACACTGACGTACTGACAAACCGGCTCTCATGAACCGTCGCTGAAATCGATCATGACCGGCTTCTCGCGGAAGCCGCGCGTCTTCCAGAGAAGGAGGGCCACTCCGAGGACGAACCAAACGGCCCCGACTTCCCGGGCGATCCGCGGGAGGTTGTACCAGATGTAACCGCAGAAGGCGAAGCCAAACAGCGGCAGGAGTGCATCGACCACAATTCTGCGCGCTCGTCCGTGTCGCTCGTGAATGCCGAATTGCCAGAAGGTGGCGAAGTTAACGCCCATGAAAGCCAGGAAGGCGCCGAAATTGAGCGTTTCGCCCGCGTGCTCGTAAGCGTTGCCGATGTAATTGAGCGCCACGGCGCCGCCGAACGAAGCCACGGCGATAAAGACGATGCTGTAGTTCGGAATGCCGCTTTTGGCGCCAACGTGACCGAAAAGTTTGCGCGGCAGCACGTTGTCACGTCCCATGCCGAACAGCAGACGCGCCGCTCCCATCCCGCCCGTCAGTGCGCTGCCGAATGCCGCCACAATGAGGATGATCCCCATGCTGTGAAAGAGAAGAAGTCCGCCCACGCGGCGGCAGACGTCCATGAAAGCCGTTTCCAGATTGGGGAATGTATGCCAGTCCGGCCAGACGCGCGCGCCCAGATAGACCTCGAGGGCGCTGAAGACGCCGGCGAATACGCAGGTGAGCACGGTCGCGAGCAGCACATTCCGTTTGGGATTTTCGACCTCCTCGGAGAGCGTGGTCACGCCGTCGAATCCGATGTAGGTCAGCGCCGCAAATGACGTGGCGCCCATGACGGTGGGCCAGCGGAAGGTAGCGGGATCATAGAAGGGCTGAGTGGAGAGGACGCCGGACCAGCCGCTGGTGTCAAACAGGTATCGCACTGCAAGGTAGAGGAAAAAACCGACCACCACGAACATGACGAACAGCAGAACCTTGTTGGCGGCGGCGCTGGTTTTTACGCCGCGCAGATTCAGGATGGTGATGATGGCCACGATCACCGCCGCCCAGAACACGAAAGGAAGTTGAGGGATATGGTAGGCGCGGTAGCGCTCATGAAGCGCAGTCGAGATCCAGACGGTATTGATGACAGGCTGCAGGATATAGTCGAGGATCATCGCCCAGCCGGCCAGGAATCCCAGGTGAGGATTCAACCCTCGTCCCACGTAGGTGTACGCAGATCCAGCCGCCGGGTAAAGCGCAGCCATGCGGCCGTAGCTCACGGCGGTGATCATCATGGCCAGCATGGCGATGAAAATCGTGGTGACGAAATAACCGTTGGAGAGCTTCTGCGCCACGCCGAAGAGTGGCACAGGCGCAATCGGCTGGATCAGGACGATGCCGTAGAAGATCAGGTCCCAGAGACTGAGTACCCGGCGAAGGTGCGGGACCGGAGCAGCGGACGTGGCGTTGGTGGTTGACGAAATCTCGGCCATGCGCGAATCGCGACCCGGCGTGCGACGGGGCGATACTGGATTCTAGCAGAATCCCTTCGACTCTCATTCCCTTCGACGGTCATTCCGAGCGCAGCGAGGAATCTCGATTCGAAAAACAAACGACGCAAGGGACTCCTCGCTGCGCCCGGAATGACAGCGCCGCGCCCGGGGGCGGCCTCGAGGGCCGCCCCAGCGGCTCGGTTCACATCATTGGAGCGTAATCGCGAGCACACACAGATCGCGATTGTCGGGCAGCGTGATGCTCTGAACGGTCTTCGACTTGTCCAGCAGGAACGTGTAGTTGTATAGATTAAAGGTGCGATCGTCCGTGGTGCCGTCGTAGACGTCGCGATAAGGCATGGCCACGCCTTCCTTCTCGCCGGGGAAGTTGCCGGGCGTGTACCAGTCGCTGAAACTCTGCACGTGCTGTGCAGTGGAACCGTCGGTGTAGGTCACGATGATCACCTGATTCATTTGATCGCCGTCGACGCCGGTGGCCATCATGCGCAGCTCG
>JASHQD010000473.1 GCA_030037755.1 Terriglobia bacterium | reverse complement strand
CGCGAGCTCATCGACGGCGGCCGGATGCGACCGATCCCCATTCATGTGGACAGCCCGATGGCTATCGACTCCACCGACCTGTACCGCAAGCATCGCGAGGACCACAACGTGGAGATGGATAAGCTGGAAACGCAGGGCGTGAGGCCGTTTACGCCGCCCGGCGTTCACTTCGACCGTGCCGTGGCGGATTCCAAGGCCTTGAATGCCATTCACACTCCGATCGTCATTATTTCGGCGAGCGGCATGGCGACCGGTGGACGTGTGCTTCACCATCTGAAGCGCTGCCTGCCCGATTCGCGCAATACGGTTCTGTTCGAGGGATTCCAGGCGCCGGGGACGCTCGGCAATGCCCTGCAAGCGGGCGCGAAGGTGGTCAGGATCCACAAGGAACAGGTCCCGGTGCGCGCGGACATCGAGTCAATGGAAAATTTGAGCGGTCACGCGGATTACGGCGAGATTCTGCGCTGGCTCGCCCGATTTCCAAAGCCGCCGCAGAAGGTCTGGATGACTCACGGTGAGCCACACGCCGCGCAGTCGCTGCGCGACAAAATCGCCGGGGAGATGAAGTTCGAAGCCGAGGTCGCGCAGTATCTGCAGAAGATCACGCTGTAGGCGGCGCGGCTTCTGCGGATGCCGCCGGCGCAGGCTCGAGGCCGAGTTCGCCGGCTCGAGCGCGCATCGCATCGATGCAGAATGCGATGTGCTCATCGAGCGGAATCCCCAGCTCTTCGGCACCGCGCGTGATGTCTTCACGGCTCACCGATCGCGCGAACGCTTTGTCCTTCATTCTTTTTCTGACCGATTTTCCCTCGAGCGTCCGGATGCGGTCTGGACGCACCAGGGAGCACGCCGTAATGAAGCCGGCCAGCTCGTCGCACGCGAACAGGGCCTTCGCCATGAGCGTCTCACGCGGAACGCCGGTGTAGTCCGCATGGCCCAGGATTGCGATGCGCACGTCTTCTGGCCAGCCCTGCTCCTTTAGAACCTCGCTGCCTTTCAGCGGATGGTCGGGCGCGTCCGGGTAGCGCTCGTAATCAAAGTCATGCAGCAGCGCCGTGACGGACCAGCGCGCTTCATTCTCGCCGAACTTGCGCGCGTAGGCCGTCATACATGCCTCCACCGCCAGCGCGTGCTTGCGAAGGTTTTCATTGAGCGTCCACTCGGTGAGCAAAGCCCAGGCTGCGCCACGATCCATAAAAGTTCCCTTTAAGATGCCCTCGCTGCAGCGGCGTCTATGATCGCCGATCGCGCTCGCTGTAGCGGCGCTGTCCTCAGCGCCGCGCTCGCAAGACCAACTCGGCGGCGAGGACACCGCCCCTACAGCGATCACGTATACTCGACGCCGCGCCCGCCACGCACGATCCTGCCGATTTGCCAGAACGCTTCCCTCCGCTTGCGCAGCACGCGCGCCACAGCGTCGAGATCGGCTTCCGTCGTGACCAGAATCATCCCGATCCCCATATTGAACGTGCGCAGCATATCATCCTGCGGTACGCTGCCCAGGCTCGCGATCACGGGGAAAATCGGTGGTACCGGCCAGCTTCCCAGCTCGATCTGCATCTTGCAACCTGTGGGAAGAATCCGCGGAGGATTATCGGTCAGGCCTCCGCCGGTGATGTGCGCGAGGCCTTTCAGTACTCCATTTTTTCCCGCGCCTGCACGCCGGCCGCGAGTCGTGGTCGCACCCGATTTTAATTCGAGCAGAGCCTTGATAATCGGCCAGCAGCACCGATGCGGCGCAAGCAGCGCATCGCCCAGGGTGCGGCCGAGTTCAGGCAGCACAGCGTCAAGGTTTAGGCCGGCCTGGTCCAGGAGCACGCGGCGCGCCAGCGAATACCCATTTGTGTGAAGACCTGCGGAGGCTAGCCCGATGACAACGTCGCCGGGCACGATTCCGCTGCCGTCGATGATCCTGCTGCGAGACACCCACCCGACGATGCATCCCGCGAGGTCATATTCGTCGTCGGGATAGAATCCTGGCATCTCGGCAGTCTCGCCGCCGATCAGCGCGCAGGCGTTGGCGCGGCAAGCTTCGGCGATGCCGGAGACAATTCCGGTTACAACCTCGGGCTTGAGCCGGCCGCTCGCCACGTAGTCGAGAAAGAACAGCGGAGTCGCGCCGTGCACCGCGATGTCGTTCACGCAGTGATTCACAAGATCGGCGCCGACCGTGTTGTGGCGGTTCAATGCGAAGGCGATTTTGAGCTTGGTGCCGACGCCGTCCACGCTCGAAACCAGCGCGGCGTCGCGCGGCAGGTCGTCAATGGCAAAAAATCCCCCGAACGCGCCCACTTCACGCAAAACCCGGGGATTGAAGGTGCGGCGCGCCAGTTGCCGGATGCGCCGCTTGGCGCGATCGGCGGCATCGATGTCAACGCCGGCGTCGGAATAGCGCATGCAATCGCGGTCGAATCAGCCGGAGAGCTTCTTCAGGTCCCTGGTTAGCTTTTGAACGGCGTTCACCATGGATCGATATCGCATTGACTCCGTAGCCTCGCCGTCCACCTGGTACAGCAGCTTGCCCGAGGCGTGGTCGGAGACCTTCAGGGTCGCCACAAACGCGTCCACCGGGACGTTGCCTGCCGTTGCCACGTCGGTGGAGCTTACGGCCTGCGCCACCTTCTGCGTCAGTGCGAATTTGAAAGTCATTACCGCATCGGCCTGCTGGCAGTTGTCCGTCCGGGTCCAGCCCAGCCGGCCAAGAGATTTCTTGGAATTGCTCTCTTCGTCGACAAACTTTTTTTCCTCGGCGATGTCGGCGGGAGTTCCCTGGCTCATGTCGACGCAGTAAGTCTTGATCTTTGCCAGCGCCTCGGGATCGGAGACCTGGCCGAGTGTCTTCGTGCCCTTGGCGAAGGAAGCAGCCGCAAGAAGAAACGCAAACGTAGCCGCAACAAGAAACGCCCGCGACTTCATAACGCCCCCCTTTGTTATAGTCCCTTGCCCTGAACAGCTAGACTCGTCGTGCTCTTTCGGGCTCGCTGTGTTCCGCCGATCGAAGAGCCGAAAGGAAAACTCGAAGTTCGAAAGGCACAACTCGAAAAAGCAAAGCCGAATTCCGGATTCCTGATTCCGAATCCGAATTCCGAATCCGGCCTAAAATGCTTTGCCTGTCCGCGACCACCGCGTCCGCTTCAGAAAGTTCTTCACGATGGACGCGTCGAAGCGCAGCCTCGCGGTCAGGCTATCCGCCACCCAGTCGCGCGTGGGCGCGTCGTAGGACCAGTAGACAAACAGGGGCTCTCCCACCACGCTCTGCACCGGCACGAATCCCCAAAAGCGGCTGTCGTC
Organism: Terriglobia bacterium; assembly: GCA_030037755.1. Taxonomy (GTDB): domain Bacteria; phylum Acidobacteriota; class Terriglobia; order UBA7540; family UBA7540; genus Gp13-AA77. The sequence continues at coordinate 3,901 of JASHQD010000473.1, read as the reverse complement.
GGAATTGTCGCGATTATCGCCCATTGCGAAAAAATAGCCCTCGGGCACGTGCAGGCCGTCCGGCTTGATGTACTTGGGCATTTCGTGCGCCCACTTCGGATCCAGGCCCTCCCACGCCGGTAGAGTCGGTATCTCCTCCAGTTTGGGCGGGAAATTCACGATGAGCGGCATGTTGGCCCCGGGATCATATTGCACGTAGGGTTCGGCGAGCCGCACGCCGTTCACATAGACCACCTTGTTCACGATCTTGATCGTATCGCCGCCCATGGCGATCACGCGTTTGACGAACATCTGCGACGGGTTCACCGGGTAGTGGAAGGCCACGATGTCGCCGCGATGGATCTGGCGCAGCACGGGCAGCCTCCACGAGGTGTAAGGAATCTCGGGGCCGTAGAGCAGCTTGTTTAGAAAAACGTGATCGCCGATCAGGATAGTGCTCTCCATGGAGCCGGTCGGGATGACGGTTGCTTCGGCGACAAAAGTCCGGATGGAAACCACGGCAATCAACACCACGATGAGCGATCGCAGCGTTTCCCACCACGTCTCGCTGTGCACGGCCGCGCGCTGCCTCGGCTGCGCTTCTGCGGGCGCTGTTTGTTCGGCCGGACCGGAACCAGTTTCCGCTCCCGGCGGCGCCTGCCCGGCAGTCGCGGCAGGCGGAGCTTCGCCATCGGCGCCGGGAGCGGATTCCTCCCGCCACGACGGAGGCTCGAGCGGTAATGCCGGTCCGGAGGCGGCGTCGGGCTCGTTTTGAGGTGTGGTGCCGGGGGTGGGGTTTTTCTCTTGATCCATGCGTGCTCTCTAGTCGCGATTACGCAACGCGATTAGTTGCTCCTGTACCGTGGTTGGGTATTCGGCGGTGTAGCAGGCCAGGCAGTAGTTACCTTTGGTGTCGTCCACGGCTTTCCGCAATCCCTCCAGCGAAAGATAGCCCAGGCTGTCGGCGCCGATGAACTCGCGGATTTCCTCTCTGGAGTGCGTGGCCGCGATCAGCTCCGAGCGCGTGGGCGTATCGATGCCGTAGTAGCAAGGCGACACGGTCGGGGGACAACTGATCCGCACGTGCACCTCGCGCGCCCCGGCTTCTTTTACGATGCGTACGATCTTCTTACTGGTTGTGCCCCGGATGATCGAATCATCCACCAGCACCACGCGTTTGCCCTCCAGCAGACGCGCCACCGGATTGAGCTTCAGGCGTACTCCGAAATCGCGAATGGCCTGGCCGGGTTCGATGAACGTGCGGCCCACATAATGATTGCGGATCAGGCCGAACTTCAGGGGAATGCCCGACTCTTCCGCGTAGCCGAGCGCCGCTGCCACGCCGGAGTCGGGCACCGGCACCACGAGATCGGCGTCGGCAGGATGCTCGCGGGCCAGTTGCCGGCCTAGCATTTCGCGGCTGGCCTGAACGCTGCGCCCGAAAACCAGGCTGTCAGGCCGCGAAAAGTAGACGTGCTCAAAAATGCACTGTTTGGGCTGAGGAGGCGCGAAGCGCAAAGACGTTGGACCGCGCTTGTCAAGGATCACCATCTCGCCGGGTTCGACGTCGCGCTCATACTTGGCGCCGATCAGGTCAAACGCGCAGGTTTCCGAAGCCAGCACCCACGCCTGGTCCGGCGGCTCGCCCAAACGCCCGAGGGCCAGCGGGCGGAAGCCGTGCGGATCGCGAATACCGTAGATGACGTCCTTGAAGAGCATCACCAGCGAGTAGGAGCCCTTGACGCGATCGAGAGCGTCCGCCACGGCTTCGGGAATGCCGGACTGTTTCGAGCGCGCAAAATGGTGAACGATCACTTCGGTGTCGCTGGTGGTCTGGAAGATGTCGCCGCGGCTCTCCAGTTCCTTGCGCGACGCCGACGCGTTCACCAGATTGCCGTTGTGGGCAAGCGCCACCTGACCCTTCTGGCAACTCACCACCAGCGGTTGGGCGTTCTTGAGGTCCGTGTCGCCGGCGGTGGAATAGCGTGTGTGGCCGATCGCCAACTGTCCCGGCAAGCCCTCGAGAACGGCCTTGGTGAAAACGTCAGCGACATGGCCCATACCCTTGTGGCCGACGATGCGTTCCCCGTCGGACACGGCGATCCCGGCGCTCTCCTGCCCGCGATGCTGCAAAGCGTAGAGACCAAGGTAGGTCAGTTTCGCGGCCTCGGCGTTGCCGTGCACGGCGAAGATGCCGCAATGGTCGCGGAAATGATCGTCCGGAATGGTTTGAGCGAGACAGGACTTCAAGTCGACTCCCCACTGCGGTACATCACTCGTCCGCAGTCTCCCATGCGCCATTCTCGCAAGAACCGCCCTGAAGCGCAACCCGCGGAGTGCGCGTGAAATCGATTTTGCTGAACCTGAAGCGGGAAAGCTCCTTGCCCTGAGGCACGTCTTACACTCCATTGGATGTGCCTATCCCCCCTCCGATGCGAAGGCAGTGGGATAACGGGTTCGCCCCTGATTTTGATGACTTTGAACTCGTATTGTAATACGCGCACGAACTTACGTCGTTCCGCCTGGCTGCATTCGCCCGGGCGGGATTCAGTTACTGTCTTGGCGCAGGTTCTCGATCAGATGTTCGGAACTACGCAAGGTGAACGCCAGGATCGAGAGCGTTGTCGTCTTGTCGCTGCAGTTTAGAAACACGCTGGCGTCGCCGACGTAAAGATTCGGCACGTCGTGCGTCTGGCCGAAGCGGTTGGTGACGAAGTTTTTGGGATCGTCGCCCATGCGGCAGGTGCCGGTCTCGTGCAGGCTGTAGCCGGGCGAGTGCGGCCTGTCGCCCACACCCCAGAACTCGCCGCCCGACGACTTGATGACGTCGTGCGACACCTGTTTCGCGTGCTCCCACATCAGGATCTCGTTCGGACCCCACTCAAAGTGCAGCCGCGCCGCCGGAATCCCGTAGATGTCCTTCGCCTCGGGATCGATGTCCACGTAATTGGTCGCGCTCGGCAGTGAAGGGCACTGGCAGTAGAACGCGACCGGCGTCGGGTAGTAGCGCTTGATGTTGCGCTTCAGATCGGACCCGAATCCTTCCAGGTTCCTCGAGTACCAGGGGAATTCATCGCAGCCGCCGGTGGGGTAAAGCGAGTAGCCCCGGACGAACTTCTCCTCGTGCGGATCGTTCAGGTTCTGCCAGCGCGGCATCCAGACCACCTGGCTGTTCGAGACGTTATCGGGGAAGCTCGGCTGGCCGAGCAGTTGCGGCAGGTAGCCCCAGCCGGTGTCGCCGTAGAGGTGATCGCAGAGATTGCGTCCCACCTGGCCGCTCGAATTCGCCAGGCCGTTCGGATACTGGCGCGACTTCGAATTGAGCAGGATCCGCGCGCTCTCCACTGTCGAAGCCGCCACCACCACGGCGCGGCCGTAAACCTCCACCTCGCGCTTGCCCTCGCGATCGACATAGGCTACGCCGCTGGCACGTCCGGTATCGGGATCGACGAGCACGCTGCGCACCACCGCGTTCGTCCGCAGTTCGAAATTGCCCGTTTTCTCCGCCAGCGGCAGGAAGAACCACGGCGTGGAAAAGAATGCGCCGATATCGCAGCCCTCGGTGCAGTTGCCGCAATAATGGCAGGCCGGATGGCCCTCGTGCGGCACCGTCAACTGCGCCAGCCGGTCGGGAAGATAAGGAATGTTCAACTTGCCGCAGCCCGCCTGCAGGATGTAATCGAGGCAGCGCAGTTTCATGGGCGGGAGGTAATCGCCGTCGGGATTGCTCGGCCGCCCCTGGACGGTGCTGGCGACGCCGATCATGCGCTCGGCACGGCTGTAATAAGGGGCGATTTCGCTGTAGCTGACGGGCCAGTCCACACCTGACCCGTCGCGGCTGCCGGCCTTGAAGTCGATATCGCCCATGCGCGCGGCCGACCGGCCCCAGAAATTCGTCTTGCCGCCCACGGCGTGGCACCGC
>JASHQD010000472.1 GCA_030037755.1 Terriglobia bacterium | reverse complement strand
CCGCGTTTCGATTCGCGCCGTTTCTTGCGCGCGGACGGTTCCGGCGCGCCTGGGCCGGACTTCGGCCTGACACCGCCGATCATCTGCCGATCCTCGGTCGTTGCCGGATCCGCGGGCTGACGCTTGCGACCGGCCACTTCCGCAACGGCATCCTGCTGACACCGGTGACGGCCCGGCTGATCGCGGATCTGGTTGTGAAGGGTACCGCGTCGCCGCTGCTCGAATCGTTCGGCGTGGAGCGATTCGCGCTGGCGGCCAAACATGCGTGAACCGGGCGTAGAGGTGACTGTGGAACATCAGGCATCGCCGGCTGAGGACCGGCGGAACAATCCGGCCGCCGATCGGCAACCCCGAAAACTGCTTCTCGCCAAGCCGCGCGGATTTTGCGCGGGCGTGGAGCGGGCGGTGGAAGTCGTCAGTCGCGCCCTCGAATTGTTTCCGGGCCCGATCTACGTCCGCAAGCAAATCGTGCACAACCGGCATGTGATCGATTCCTTTTGCGCCCAGGGCGTGATTTTCGTGGAAGATCTCGACGAAGTTCCCGACGAGGGCCTGGTGATTTTCAGCGCTCACGGAGTGGCGCCGGCGGTGCGTGCCGCCGCCCGCGAGCGCAAGTTGCAGGTGATCGACGCCACCTGCCCCTTGGTGACCAAGGTCCACCTGGAGGCGCTGCGGTTTCATCGTGAAGGAAAGTCCCTGATTCTGGTGGGACACAAAGGGCACGAGGAAGTGGCGGGCACGATGGGCGAGGTGCCTGGCCACGTGCAGTTGGTGGGAACGCCCGACGAGGCGGAACGTGTCGAAGTGCCGGACCCCGAGCAGGTAGCCGTGCTAACGCAGACCACTCTCGGCGTGGACGACGCCAACACGATCATCGACGTGCTGCGCAGGCGATTCCCGAAGCTGGTGACGCCGCCCAGCGACGACATCTGCTACGCTACGCAGAACCGGCAGATCGCCGTGAAGCGCCTGGCGGAGCGTGCCGATCTGGTGTTGGTCCTCGGCTCGGCAAACAGCTCAAATTCGCAGCGCCTGCGCGAAGTGGCCGTGGACGCCGGCGCGCGCGCTTACCTGATCGACGACGCCTCGCGCATCGACGCGGCTTGGCTCGAGGGCGCCCGGTGCGTCGGCGTCACTGCGGGAGCCTCAGCGCCCGAGCATCTGGTGGAAGCGGTGGTCGCTTACTTCAAGGCGCGCGGAGTGGTCGAGGTGGAAGAAGTCGAGGCCATGCAGGAACGGGTGACGTTCGCGCCGCCGGCGGAACTGGTGCGGGTGTAAGAGGAGTCGACAGTCCACAATCGGCAGTTCACAGTCCACGGTGCTGAACATCCGCCACTGTCAACTGTTGACTGTCAACTGTTGACTCTTGACTCTTGACTGTCGACTCCTCACACCGTCTTATCCGGCGCATCGCAGATCGGCTCCAGCGGGCACACCGGGCAAAGCGGCTTGCGCGCGACACAGACCTTGCGTCCGAACCAGATCACCTGGTGACTGAAAGAAATCCAACGCTCGCGCGGAACGATTTTCATCAGATCCTGCTCGACCTTTTCGGGCGTGCTGGAATTGGTGAGCTTCAGCCGGTGCGCGATGCGGAAGACGTGCGTGTCAACCACGAGTCCGCTGGCGATGCCGTAACCGGTCCCGAGGACAACGTTCGCTGTCTTGCGCGCCACGCCCGGCAGCGTTAGCAATTCCTCCATCGTGCGCGGCACCTCTCCGCCAAACTCCGAGACGATCTTTTTCGAGGCGCCGATGATACTTCTTGCCTTGTTGCGGAAGAATCCCGTGGACTTGATGTCCTGCTCCAGGACTTCCTGCTGCGCGGCGGCGAAATCACGCGGCGTGGGGTACTTCGCGAATAAGCTGGGCGTCACTTTGTTCACGCGCTCGTCCGTGCATTGCGCGGAGAGGATAGTGGCCACGAGAAGCTGAAAGGCGTTGCTGTGCTTGAGCGCGCACTCGGCGTGCGGAAACAGCTGGTCGAGCGCGGCGTAGATTTTCGCCATTCGCTCGGGCGACGTGTAGTCCTTTTTCTTCAGCTTGCTTTTCGATTTGACCGCGCCGGGGCGCGCTCGTTTAGGGACAGCCGGACGTTTGGCGGCTCGGGCGCTTCGCTTGGACATGGCGCTCAGGATATCACGGCTGATCCGGGATGTAAGGGTGGCCCTCGTGACCGCCCTGTTGGCGGGACGAAGTGGCGCCGGCCCGCTGCAGGTAGTCCAGCAGCTTGCGAAACGCTTCGCCGCGATGCGATACGGCGAATTTCGCCTCGAGGTTCAGTTCTGCGAATGTCCTGGCGAGAGCGGGGAGGAAGAAGTACGGATCGTAGCCGAAGCCACCCGTACCGCGCGGCGGTGCGACGATGATGCCGTCGGCGCGCCCCTCGGTGATGGTGATAACGCGCCCGCGCTCCGCGAGCGCGATCACGCAAACGTAGTGCGCGGCGGCGCGCGGATTCGGCGATTCGACCGGGCCGATCGATTCCGGCCGCAGAGCGCGGCGGAGGTCTGAGATCAGCCTGGCATTGTTAGCTTCATCTGTGGCGGCGGGGCCGGAGAATCGCGCGGAGAATACGCCGGGCGCGCCGCCCAGCGCGTCCACGGCGATTCCGGAATCATCCGCGAAGACCAGGCCCTCGCCGTAACGCGAGTAATACTCCGCTTTCTTGCGCGCGTTCGCTTCGAACGTGATCCCGTCCTCGACACAAGGTTCAAGACGCTCGATTCCGGGCAGCGGCGCCACTTCGATGCCCCGTGCCTTCCCGGCCCCGGCAAATTCGCGCAGCTTGCCCCGGCTGCTGGACGCGAGCCACAGCTCGACGGGCGCCTTCCGTGCAGGATGCTGAGGTGATTCACGGGTCTTCATGACGCCTGCTGACGGTTGACTGTCCGGCAACTTACCCAATCCTGATCAGCGCGCGCTGCGCTTCAACGAGTTTCTCGATCGCAGGCTGGGCCAGATCGAGCAACCGGTTCAAATCATCACGCGAATAGGACTTCCCCTCCGCGGTCGCCTGAACCTCCACCAGCCGGCCGGACCCTGTCATCACCACATTCATGTCGACCTCGGCGTTGGAGTCTTCGCTGTATTCGAGGTCGAGCAGCAGCTCGCCGCCCACCATGCCGACGCTGATGGCGGCGAGGTAATCGGTGAGCGGCGAGCGTCCGAGCGCCTTCATCTCGATGAGCTTCTGCACGGCGAGCCCCGCGGCCACCAGCGAGCCCGTGATCGACGCGGTGCGCGTGCCGCCGTCGGCGCGAATCACATCGCAATCGATCCAGACCGTCCGCTCGCCCAGCGCGTTCAGGTTGGTGACGGCGCGCAGCGATCGGCCGATCAGCCGCTGGATCTCCATGGTGCGCCCGGCCTGACGCCCGCGCGTGACCTCGCGCGGCGTGCGCGTTTCCGTGGCGCGAGGGATCATAGCGTACTCGCTCGAAATCCATCCCTTGCCCGAGCCCTTGAGGAACGGTGGCACGCCATCTTCGACCGAAGCCGTGCAGATGACCTGTGTTTCTCCGAGACGGATCAGAACCGATCCTTCGGCGCTGGAGATGAAGTGAGGCTTGATCTCGAGCGATCGCATTTCGTTGGCGGCGCGTCCGCCGGCGCGCATGAGCTTGCCTCCCGCGTAAATCAGGCCGCTCACCACGCGTGGTGTATTGGATGGCATCGTTGCTCCTCGTTTCGCGATACTTCGCGGTTTTGTCAATAATCGTGAGCGTCTGGCAGGACGATGAAAGAGCCGGTTCCTGCTACGGATGGGCGCTCGTTCCCAGCCCTGGAGCCGCGGCCGAAGACGGCGCTGCCGGAGATTGATCCTCTCCGGTCCCGGTGGAGGATGCGATCCAGGACGTGTCGGGCGCAAAAGGCGCGGTCAGATCGGCGTGCCCGTCTAGAGTATCGACTTCCTGACCTTGCATCAGAAACTGCACTCGCTTAACCTCGGGAAGATTTGCCGCCAGCGAATCGACCACGGAGTAGACGGCGAGAGTCTCGCTCTCGATGCCGGGATTGAAATCTCCGGCCACGCCGCTCGAGAGGTCCAGATAGACTGTGCCGTCAGCGGTGACGAATACGCCGCGAACTTCGGCGGAAGCGGACAATGCGCTGCCTGCGACCTGCTTTGGACCCTCGATCAGCGCCAGCACGATCTGCCGCACCCGATCGGCGGGATCGGTTGCCATCGCGAGTGGCCGGGCCTCGCCGCGCAGCTTGCCTTCGGCGTACGAGGGAAAGTAGAGCGTGACGGTTTGCGTGGGACCGGCGGCAGCCTGCAGGGCAGCCTGATCGAGCTGGGCGCGTGCTACGGTGTCCGGCTGATGCCGCCGCTCAAAAAATGCCCAGCGCACGAGCGACCGCAGGTACAGCGATCCGATAATCAGAACCGGCACGATGATGAGCAACATGATGATGGTGCGGCGTGCCATGCCTAGGAAGCTCCTTGCGTTAGAGCGAGGACAGCCTGCGCGATTGCGTTCGCGAGCTGATCCTCGAGCGACGCGGCGCTGAGCGCGACGGCATCCGCGCGGGGCGCGAGCGTGCCAAGTTCCAAAGCCACCGCGGGCGCGTCGACACTGCGGAGTTGCCGCACGGGAGCCGCCAGCGGGCCCCGAGTCTCCAGACTTTGGATATGCCCGAACTGCTGCGCGAGCGAGCTGGCGAAATCGCGGCTGCGCACGAGGTGCGCCTGCTGCGCCAAATCCCAGGGTACAAAGAGCCCGTGGGACGCCGCCAGTGGCGCGGGGAGCGACGGAGCCTGATAAGTGTAAATAGCAATCGCTGGCGTTGCGTCGCCGAGGTCGCCCGCATGCAACGTAAGAAAGGCCACCGGGTGTGCGACATTCGCCATGCTGTCGCGTTCATCCGAGGTCGGGTCATTTGATCCTGTCCGGGTGAGGAGCACGTGGAATTTGCCCGTCGCCGACAGGGCCGACTCGACTCGCGCCGCGAGCCCGGCGACCAGATCGCGCTCCGTTACTCCGTCGCGGCTGTGTCCGCCTGCGTCGGGGCCGCCATGCCCGGGGTCAATCACCACGACCGGCAGTGCCGGAGCGGGCAGCGCCGGCGCCGATGCCGCGCCGGGCTGGGCGGCATTTGAGGCCGCGCTGGGCGCGGCGGCTGGTGCTTGCGTCGTGGGCGCTGCGCCAGGTTGAGCGACCGCGATTGCCGGTTTCGGCGGTCCGGCAGCCGTCTGGACAGGCGGCGCCGCGGCCTGCGTGATGTCCATTTGCAGCGTCTTTCCGCCGTCAGACATCGACGGAGTAAAGTTCAGGTTGGCTTCGCTGGGCGTAATGATCAGCTTCGGGACGCCGTCCTGATCGTCGAACCGGAGCTGATTGACGAAACGGCTCTGGAATTTCATCTCCTGTTCGAGCGGCATCAGCGCTTTGTCTCCCAGAAAAATCACCCACTGGCCGTTGGTTGAGGCCGTCTGTATGGCGATCGGAGCCGTGAATTGGACATCCAGCCGATCACCGTTGGTGATCGGGCTGAGGCGCGCCGTGAACGTGAGCGGATTGACGTTGCCGAGGAAGAGGCGCTCATCGCCCGCGCGGTAACGGATGCTTTGGTTCGAAAGCTGCGGCAATATCAGGTCGAGAAAGTCGAGAGGCACCAGCCATTGACCGTTGTCGACCCGCACCGGAGACATGAGCCGGAAGTCATGTTTATTGACCTTGACCTTGTTGTTGCCGTCGTGGAACTCAACACGATTGTCGTCGATCGAGATCTTGAGCGTGCCACGCTTCTCCTCAAGGGTGTCTACGGTGCCCACGAAACTGAGGATCTTGATCAGGGGCAGGTAGCGGGCGTTATCCAGTACCTGGATCGGCACAAGCTGGCGGGCGCTGGAAAGATAAACCACCAGATTGTCACCGCGCGCGCGTCGAGGGGGCCAGAGCCAGAATATTGCGCCCAAGGCCAACAGCGCCACCAGGCTGATCTTGCTCGCCGCGTGCTTTCGCCGGACGGCTGCCGCGGGTTGTACCCTGAGCTTCACTCGATTATTCCGTCCCGTTTCTGCTTCGCGCTGTGAGCCTCTGCTCGATCACAGCTTCGGACCTCTTTATTTTACTCTAACCAATTCCAGGCCGAGCGTAGGTCGTGCCAACGGCTACTCTCATCCTCAAACCGCGGGTGTCGATCGCTAAGTTTCGCGTGCCGACTCTGGACTGTCGACTGTCAACTCTATCTTGTTATACTCGCGACGTAGGCTGCCAATACAGGATCGGGCCAGCCTCACCCCTGTATGCAAGTGCTCTACAGCCTGGTCGTGACAATCGCCGCAGTGCTTGCCGCCCCCTGGTACGTGGCGCGTTACGGCCTCCGCGGACGCCCCCGCGGTTACTGGCGCGAGCGAATGGGCTTGCTGCCTGATTTTTTCGCGGACGGCGTTGAAAGGGGCGGGGTCTGGGTTCACGCCGTCTCTGTCGGTGAGACCCTGGCGGTCGCCGGGCTTGTGAGCGAGATACGCAGACGTTTCCCGGACAGGCCGGTCTATCTCAGCCACGTCACGCCGACCGGACGGGCCACCGGCGAGGCGCGGATTCCTGATATCGCCGCGCGCTTCTTTCTGCCGCTCGATTGGAAATGGCCGGCCCGCCGGATTTTCGATCGATTACAGCCGGCGATGCTGATCCTTGCCGAGACGGAACTCTGGCCGAACCTGCTCAACGTGACGCGGGAGCGCGGAACTCGAGTAATCCTGGTGAACGCGCGATTATCTGAACGGTCCCTGCGTGGCTACCGTCGTTTTGCCTTCTTATTCCGAAACCCGCTGGCCGGCATCGACCATGTTTTTGCCCAGACGGAGCGCGACGCGGAGCGGTTTCGCGCACTCGGCGTCCCGTCGCAGCGGGTCACGGTTGCGGGCAATCTGAAATCCGACATGAAACCGCCGCAGTCGAACGATTTTGCCCGTGACACCCGGCGTGCGCTGGATGAGTTCGGGCGAGGGCCGGTGCTGGTGGCGGGCAGCACGATGGCGGGCGAGGAGCGCCTCGTGCTCGGCGCCTGGGATGCGATTCGCGCGCGCTGCCCGCAAGCATTCCTGGTGATGGCGCCGCGGCATCCGGAGCGCTTCGAGGAAGTAGCCCGATTGTTGACCGTGAATGGCCACAAGTTCGTGCGGCGAACCTCGCTTAATTCCACGGATCGCTCCGAGGTGAGCCAGCAGCTTGCCGGCATGGATATCCTCCTGCTGAATACGATCGGCGAGCTCGCAGGCGTCTATCAGATTGCGGACGCCGCCTTCGTGGGCGGTTCTCTGGTCGAGACCGGTGGGCACAATCCGTTGGAGCCTGCCTTCTGGTCCAAGCCGGTTCTGTTTGGGACGCACATGGAGGCGTTTCGCGATCTCGCCGGGCAGTTTGTGGCGGCGGATGCGGCCTTTCAGGTCTCGAACGACGGCGAACTTGCCACCCGTGTGGTCGAGTTGTTCACCCACCCGTCTTTGCGCGAGACAATGGGGACGCGTGCCCACTCGGTGTTGCGAAACAATGCCGGCGCCACCACGCGTGTGCTCGATGTTATTGCGCCCTGGCTTGAAGAGCCGCGTTCGCTCCAACTGGCCGCGGAGGGACGCACCCGGTGAGCGAGGCAGTTTTCCGGTGGCTTGGGCGGCTTTACGGTGCGGGATCGCGGGTTCGGGCCGCCGCGTACCAGCGCGGCCTGCTTCGGCGGCGACGCCTGCCGCGTCCGGTAATCTCGATCGGCAATCTGACCACCGGCGGAACAGGCAAGACGCCACTGGTGCGCTGGACCACCGGGCGCCTGTCTCAGCTCGGCTTCCGTCCGGCGATTTTAATCCGCGGATACCAGCGGGAGCGCGGACCTGACGCGATCGTCATTCCGCCCAAGGACGGCCGCGCGCCGGAGCCGCGCGAGGTGGGCGACGAGGCAGCATGGCTCGCGCGCGTGCTGCCGCAAGTCCCCATCGGCGTGAGCGCGGACCGCTTCCACACCGGCGAAATGATCGCAGAGAATTATCCCGTAAACGTTTTTGTGCTGGACGATGGTTTCCAGCACTGGCCGCTCGCGCGCGATCTGGATATCGTGACTCTCGACGCGATGCGCGGAATCTCCGACAATGATATTCTGCCCGCGGGATTGCAGCGCGAGCCGGTCTCGGCGCTGGGACGCGCCGACGTGGTGGTCATCACGCGGGCGGAGCTGGTGAAGGCGGCTCGCCTCGAGGAATTTTGTAGCCTGGTGCGAAGCGTCGGGCCCGATGCCGTTGTGATCGAGGCGCGGAATCGGCTGCAATGCCTGCGGGATCTGGTGAGCGGAGCGGACGTGCCGCCCGAGACGTTTGCAGGCCAGGCGGTGCACGGTTTTTGCGGAATCGGCAATCCGGACGCCTTCTTTCGTGATCTCCGCCTGTGGGGATTCGACGTGATTCGTGAGAGCGTTTTCCCGGACCATCACGTTTATCGCGACATCAGCTTCGCACAGCCGGGCAGTGTGTCGGCGTTCATCACCACGGAAAAAGACGCCATGAACCTGGCCGGCATCAATCTGAACGCCGCGGGTGCGCCCGTGCTCGCCTGCGTAACGCGGCTCGAGGTCGAAGGCGAAGAGCTGCTCGACGAGCAATTCAAGCGGGTCCTTGGCCGGCCCGGTGAGAGACGCCCCGAATTGGAGAAATGACAAGTGATCGCGCGCGCAGTGAGACTTCAACAGCCGTCGAAGATCATGGTGCGAGCCACCAACTGGGTGGGCGACGCCATCATGTCTCTTCCCGCGATCGAAGCGCTGCGGGTCCGCTTTCCTGACACGGAGATCGTGGTCGTGGCGAAGCCGTCGGTGGCGGAGCTTTACCTGAATCATCCCGCCTTGCTGCGGGTGATTACGTACGATCCGGACGGCGAGCACGCCGGGCGGAGCGGCTTTTCGAAATTCCTGGAAATATTGCGCGCGGAGCGCTTCGACGCGGCCGTGCTGCTGCAGCACGCGTTTCATGCCGCCTGGATCGCCTGGCGCGCCGGCATTCCGGTCCGAGTAGGCTATGGGACTCAGGGTCGCGGCCCGCTGTTGACTCATCCCGTGGTCCTGCCCTCGCGCGGGCAGTTCGGGCACGAATCCTCGGAATACGTGGAATTGCTTTTCCGCGCCGGCCTGCTCGACGAGCGTCCGGCGGCCGTCCGCCGCGTGCAGGTTGTGGTGACCAGAAAGGAGCGGCGCTGGGCCGCGGAGGCTCTTAAGGCGCTCGGACTCGAAGGCCCGCGCTATTTCGTCGGTTTGAATCCGGGCGCGTCGTACGGGCCGGCCAAGCGCTGGCCGGTCGATCGCTTCGCCGAGGTCGGCGATCGCCTGGTGGGCGCACTGGGGGCCGACGTTCTGGTCTTCGGTTCGAAAGCGGAACGTCCCCTGGCGGAATCGGTGGCGCGCGCCATGCGCCATACGCCCATCGTGCTGGCCGGAACCACCACGCTGCGGCAATGGATGGCGCTTACCGAGCGCTGCCGGCTGGTGGTGGCGAACGATTCCGGCCCGATGCACGTGGCCGCGGCTGTCGGCGTGCCCGTGCTCGCGATTTTCGGTTCTACGGACGACCAGCGGACGGGTCCGCTCAGTCCCTGGGCGCGCGTGGTGCGGCATCCGGTACCGTGCAGCCCGTGCGGCCTGCGCGAGTGTCCCATCGACTTTCGTTGCATGCAGTCGGTGACCGTCGACGAAGTCCATCGGGTTGCGCTCGAGCTTGTGGCCGACTACGAATCGGCTGCCGAGCGGCCCGCGTGAGCGGCAGCGAAATCGAATAACATCCCCGCGAATGCCTGACAGCACCAAAATGACGAAAGACTTCATGCAACTCCGTGCCGCCGACCGCGCCCGCCTGGTAAAAATCGTCGCGCGTTTCAAAGGCGCTGCCATGGTGCTGCTGGGCGATCTGGTGGCTGACGAATTTGTCTATGGCCAGATCGCGCGTGTTTCCCGCGAAGCTCCGGTGCTGATCGTCAAGGAGCGTGAACGCCGGATCGTTCCGGGCGGGGGCGCCAATGCGGCCAATAACCTGGCCGATCTGGGCGTCCAGCTGACGCTGCTGGGCGCAGCCGGTGAAGATAGTGCCGGCGAGGCGCTGCTCGGTCAATTCCGCGACAAGGGTGTGAATGTGGATGGCGTGGTGAGGCCAAAGGAGTACCGCACGCCAACCAAGTCGCGGATTCTGGGCGCGATCGGGCACGGACGGGCGCAGCAGATTGTCCGCCTGGACCGCGAGCCGGTCGCGCCTCTCCATCCGAAGCTTCGCCGTCGGTTGACGTCAGCTGCCGCCAGGTTGCTGAATCGAACCGCGGCGCTGCTGGTCTCGGACTACGGCTATGGCGCGACCGGCGCGCGTGAATTGGACTGGCTCCGGCGCGTTCATAACCACGGCGGGAACCGCGTGCCGGTCACGCTTGATTCGCGCCACAATTTACGCCATTACACGACGGTGACGGCCGCGACGCCGAACGAGCAGGAAATCGAGCAAGCTTTTGGCACGTCGATTGGAGAAAGAATCGAGACCCTAAACGGCCTGGCTTCGCAGATTCTAGCCCGGCAGCGCTTCGGGGCGTTGCTGGTGACGCGCGGCGCCGAAGGCATGATCCTGTATGAGGCGGAGTGCGAGCCTCAGCCGCTCAAGGTCTTCGGCGCCGCCGAAGCCGTCGACGTGACCGGCGCCGGCGATACCGTGATTGCGGTGTTCACGGCGGCGCTCGGGGCCGGGGCGAGCTTTCTCGACGCCGCGCGCCTGGCGAATTGCGGCGGCGGATTGGTCGTGATGAAGAGCGGCACGGCCACGGTGACCGCGGTGGAGCTTGCCCAGGCAATTCGCAACGCGTGAGGACTTGATGGACGTTCAGGCCGGAGCTGCGACACGCGACCAATCGCGAGTGATTCCCCGCGGCGAATTGCGCGCGCTGGGCGAGCGCTTGCGGCGGGAAGGCAAACGGATCGCATTCGCCAATGGCTGCTTTGACGTGCTGCACGTCGGACACGCACGGTACCTGCAGGCGGCGCGTGCCGAAGGCGACGTCCTCGTAGTAGGCGTGAACGGCGACGCTGCGGTGCGCGCGCTCAAAGGCCCCGGCCGGCCGCTGCTGCCGGCCGAAGCTCGTGCCGAACTTGTGGCCGCGCTCGAAGCCGTGGACTACGTGCTGATCTTCGAGGAACAGAATGCCGAAGCCGTATTGACGGAACTCAATCCTCACGTGCACTGCAAAGGGACGGACTACACTGAGGAGAACGTTCCCGAGCGTGAAGTGATGCGCCGCCTCGGCGGCGAGGTGCGGATCGTCGGCGATCCCAAAGATCACTCCACGCGAGCCATCCTGGCGGGTATCGCGAAGCAATCTTGATCCTGCTGTAGCGGCGGTGTCCTCACCGCCGGCAGCGCGCGGCGTTTGGCTTTAGTCGCGTTATCTTCACCGCCGGGAATACAACCGATGATCTGGACGCGACGGCGAGGACACCGCCGCTACAGCGCGGTTTGAACGTCCGCGCGGGAAAAGCCGCCTCCACCGCAAATGCCCCGTATACTTGTCATCCGCCTCAGTTCGATTGGCGACATCGTGCACGCTTTACCGGCGGTGGCGGCACTCGGTGAGAGTCTGCCGGCCGCCGAGATTGCCTGGGCGATCGAGAGCCGGTTTGCCGAGTTGCTGGCGGGGAATCCGTTCGTGCGCCGCGTGCTGCCGCTCGACACCCTGGGTTGGCGCTCGCGCTGGCGATCGGCGGGCGCGCCTGACGATCTGGTTGCCGGATTAGCGCCGTTGCGGCGATTCCGTCCCGATGTGACGGTGGATTTTCAGGGTCTGATTAAGTCCGCCGCCCTCGCCTGGCTGAGCCACGCTCCGCGTCGCGTCGGCTTCGCCTCGCCGTGGCGGCGCGAAGCGGCTGCAGGCCTGCTCTACACTGAACGCGTCAAGGCCTCCGGACGCGAGCACGTGGTGGAAGAGAACATGGCACTGGTCGAACGACTCGGCGCCCGCCCGGTGCCTCGCGAACGCTGGGAATTTCCGCTGCCCCGTGATATCGAGGCTGAGATCAACATCGATGAGCGCCTGGCGGAATTGGGCGCGAAGGATTTCGTTGTGATCAATCCCGGCGGAGGCTGGACGAGCAAGCGCTGGCCGCCGCAACAGTACGTCGAGCTGATTCGCGCCCTTCAGGAGGATTGGCGCGTCCTTGTGACCGGCTCGCCTGACCAAGGATCGTGGATTCGTGAAATCGTCGATGCTGCGGCGAGTGCGCGCACGGGGTACTTTCCGTCGACCCTCCTCGAGTTCATTGCGCTTGTGCGACGCGCCCGGCTTCTGGTGG
>JASHQD010000471.1 GCA_030037755.1 Terriglobia bacterium | reverse complement strand
CATGGCCAGCAGTTGCAAGGCATGTGACTTTCCGATCAGCGGATCGGGAAGCATTCCGGGCGACGTCTCGACTGCGCCGACCATCATAAGAAGCGCGAATCCGTAGAGCGCCAGAAACAGGATGATCAGCCAGTGCGGGATCACCCCGAACTCCGAAGCGAGGGTCAGCCTTTCATTCGCCCGCTGCCGCCAATTGTCTTTTATTCGTCCGAAAAACTGATCGCTGCCTGACATATCACACCTCCCGGCTCCTCACCGGCCTTACCACCTCGAACCGAATGCTGGCGACTCGCGCTCCCACCGGCGGCGCAGCCACAGAATCACCACACCCATCGCCGACACCGGTATGAACCACCACGCCGCGAAGCCCAACACCCACACCACCCGCGGCAGATCCAGCGTTGTTCCGACCCACGCGCAGACCTTCCAGACCAGCGGCGCGCTGGCCACCCCGAACAACCACGAAAGGGTGCAGCCGATCGCCAGAGCCACGTTGCGCGTATGTTGCGCGCGCAGCTCTTCGGCCCGCCGCCGCAGGGTCGACTGCGCGGCCGCCGCCAGACCGCGCGGCATCGATACCGACGCTGTCCTCAGCGCCCGCAGCGCAGCCTCGGTCCGAGCGGCGCGGCCGGCGCACGTCTCGCACGCCGCGAGATGATCTCGGAGCCAGCGCTGATCCTCCCTCGCGAGTCCTTCCACGCGTTCCATGTCGATCAGGCGCCGGGCCCGATTGTGCGGATCGTCATTCATAGGAGGCTTCATAATTGCTCCCCCTCCAATAATTCGCGAGCGGCGTTCAGGCCGCGATACAGCCGCGATTTCACGGTGGAAAGCGGCGCCTTCACCACAGCCGCAATCTCCTCGAGTGACAACTCCTCCTGGAACCGAAGCAGCAGCACCTCGCGATAGACCGGAAGCAATTGCGCCATGGCTGCGCTCAGCCTTTGTGATTGCTCCTGCGAGGCGAACTGCGCGATCGGCGAAACCGCATCCGGGGCGGACGGCTCCCAGTTACGGCCGCCGTCGCCCGGTTCCAGCATTTCGTCGAGACTCGCCATCTGTTTGCGCCGGCTGAGATCGATCACCAGGTGGCGCGCGATCGAGAACAGCCAAGCTTCAAAGCGCGTCACCCCGTCGTATTGATGCCCGCGGGCGAGCACGCGCAGCCAGGTCTCCTGAAAGAGATCGCGAGCCGTCTCGGGGCTGCCGGTCAGGTAGAGCAGGTAGCGGTACAGCCGGTATTCGTACTGCGCGATCAGGCTGTCAAGCAGCTCCGGATCGCGCCGGCGCAGGCCGCGCGCCACTGCCCTGGTCTCAGGTTCCATCGAGAGTGCGTAGAGATGAATCGCGCTGCCCATTCTACTCCGGTATACGCAGCACCCCGTCAAAAAGACTCCATCAACCCGGAGCCAGTCAGTTCAGTAGCCAAAGCGGGTGCCATTTCTCCGAAAGCGGCGGAGCTAGGCCGCAGATCTTCGCACCCGCCGGTTCAGCCCGACAGCCCTGTCGCGCGTTAATGTCGTTCCTCGCGAGCTCAGCGCTTACCTGTTGACATTGAACGGAAACCAGTATACCTTCTGGAGGTGATCCGCTCCTTCCGGTCAAGCGACACCGAGCGCCTGTTCCATCGGCAGCCGGTTCGCAGGTTTAAGGCGATCGAGCGGACAGCCCTTCGAAAGCTGGACATGCTTGACGCCGCGCCCGATCTTCGAACGCTTTCTACACTGCCAGGGAACCGGTTGGAACCTTTGAAGGGAGATCGGAAAGGCCAGTACAGCGTCCGTATAAATGACCAGTGGCGCATTTGCTTCGAATGGCGGGAGGATCACGCGTTCGAAGTTGAGATCGTTGACTATCCTTAGGAGAACCCAATGGAGAAGAAACTCAAGCCGGTGCATCCCGGGGAGATCCTGCGGGAGGAGTTTATGGTCCCTCTCAGTTTGAGCATGAACAGGGTAGCAATCGATCTGCGCGTCCCGGTGACCCGCATCGCCGATATCGTGAACGGGCGCCGCGGCATCAGCGCCGATACCGCGCTCCGCCTGGCACGTTACTTCAAAAACAGTCCGGCTTTCTGGATGAATTTGCAGACACGCTACGATCTGGAAACTGCTGAGGATGAAACTGCTGCAGAGATTGACCGGTACGTGAAGCCTCTGGAAACGGCCGCGGCTCGGCAATGACGGGGCACCACGAATTAGATGCCACGCGCAAAGATCAAATGGGCACTCATCGCCTGGGTGGCATTGGCCTTCGGCGGATTGGTCAGTCTCTACCAGGCACTGTTCGATTTGTGGATGACCGCTTACCCTTTTGCCAGTGTGAATGAGTGGCGCACGCGGCTGTACATCCGACTCGCAACGACGATCGGCATCGCGGCGTGCTGTCGTTCTGGCGATCTGGCTGTATCGACACCGGCGGCATCGACCAAGCCCTCGGGTAGGAACGACGAATGGGCACTCCTCCGTAACACGGTAACGCTTGTATTCAAGTCGCGGACCGGGCACCTTCGAGAAATAGATTGGTGACTGAATTTTCGGGAGGAATCATGACCTGCTTGGCGCGCCTCGGGGCGCGAGTCGCTGTCGCTGTCTCGTTCCTGACGCTCCTGGTCGTACCTGTTCAAGCACCGCTGATCAAGGCGCAGGAAACAGCGGCAACACCAGCGCCAACACAGACTCAACCGCCAGCGTCCACCCTGACGCTCGAGCCGGCTCCCGGCGCCGAGGTGCAGGACATCACGCCCAAGCCCGGATTCTTCAGCGAGCCGGGCGTGGCCATCAATCCTGCCAACCCGCAGCAGGTCGCCGTCGCCTACCAGGACAACGCCCACGTAGCCTACTCCGGCGACGCCGGCAAGGCCTGGGCGATCGCCGAGAACACGTCCTCCAAGGACTATCGCGTATCCGGCGACGTTTCCATCACCTACGACAAGCAGGGCCACGCTCTCCTGTGCTACATCGCCTTCGACCGCCTTGGCACCACGAATTACTGGGCGCACGGCGCCATCCGTAA
The DNA here is from genome assembly GCA_030037755.1 of Terriglobia bacterium. Lineage (GTDB taxonomy): Bacteria > Acidobacteriota > Terriglobia > UBA7540 > UBA7540 > Gp13-AA77. The sequence continues at coordinate 1,490 of JASHQD010000471.1, read as the reverse complement.
CGGGGTCTTCGTGCGGCGCTCGCTCGACGGCGGCAAGACGTGGGAAGACAACGAGTACATCGTTGCCGCCCAGAAGACCGAGCCCGGCATTCCCTTCGAAGACAAACCCTACATCGTGGCTGACAACACGGACTCACGTTACGCCGGCAGCCTCTATGTAGGCTGGACGCGCTGGACGATCGCCGACTCACAAATCCTGCTCTCGCGCTCGACCGACGATGGCAAGACGTGGTCCGAGCCCATCGAGATCGACACCCATCGCGGCCTGCCGCGCGACGACAACGGCGCCAACGAAGGATTCTCCGGCGTGGTTGGCCCCGACGGCACGCTCTACGTGATCTGGGACGACGGCAACCACGTCGTGTTCACTTCCTCCAAGGATGGCGGGCGGACGTTCAAGAAGACGCGCAACGTGATCGACAACGCGCCGATCATGTTCGACGTGGAAGGCACCTCGCGGTCCAATGGCTTCCCCGTGATCGACATGGACCGCAACAGCGGGCGTCTGTATGTGGTCTGGAGCGATTACCGCGACGGCGGCGTGGATGTCTTCTGCTCCACCTCGGCCAATCGCGGCAAAAAGTGGACGCCGGCCGTGCGCGTAAACTCGGACCCCATCCACAACGGCGCGGATCATTTCTTCCAGTGGCTGGCCGTCGATCAGCAGACGGGCGCGGCCAACGTGGTCTTCTACGACCGGCGCCAGGACTCGCGAAACCGCGAGGCCATCGTCGCTCTGGCCCGCTCCACGGACGGCGGACAGTCGTTCCAGAACTACGCCTGGACGACCAAAGCCTTCAATCCGAGCGGCGTCTTCATGGGCGATTACACGGGACTCGCCGCCTTCGGCGGACGCGTCTACGGCGCCTGGACCGAGAAGCCGGAGGTCAGGGGTCGCGACACCATCGTGCGAGTCGGGGTGGCGGACTTTGGCAAGAGCGCGAGTCCATAGATATCTCTTTCTCCTGCGTACGGTGGACAAGTAGTACGATGGACGCCACACTTGGAGTGATATGCATCAGCCGCAGCGAGGCGCAGGGGAGGCGACTATTCGTAATTCCGGCGAGTCTTTTCTTAGCCCTACTTGGGACGGCGGCGAGGGTAGCGCTCGCGCAGAAGTACTTCAAGACTCTGGTTGACTTTGGCAGGGCCGATGGCGCCGCACCGCTCGCCGGCCTTGCCATCGTCCAGGCCACAAACGGAGGGTTTTACGGGGCCACGGGCGATGGCGGGAGCAACAGCTCCTGCACCCGTCAGTATGGCTGTGGGACGCTCTTCGCACTGGGTGTCCGCCTTGAACCGTTTGTGGAAAGTCTGCCAGCGGCTGGCACGGCAGGTGCTAAAGTCGGTCTCCTCGGAACTGACCTCGCCGGTGTGACCAGCGTAACCTTCAACGGTACGCCTGCCACGTTTACCGCAGTCTCGGCTTCCCTGATTACGACCACCGTACCCGAGGGCGCCACCACCGGCACGGTCCAGGTGGTCACGCC
>JASHQD010000470.1 GCA_030037755.1 Terriglobia bacterium | reverse complement strand
GGTGAGGACACCGCCGCGTCGGGATGGTCAAGTTATCTCGGCGGTGAGGACACCGCCGCGTCGGGATGGGCAAGTTATTTCGGCGGTGAGGACACCGCCGCGTCGGGATGGTCAAGTTATCTCGGCGGTGAGGACACCGCCGCTACAGCGGCGCCCCAAACGTTGGAATTAGTGCCTTCTCTCCAAGAAAGAGTTCGGCGGCTTCAATGCCGCGTTCCTTCTGATGATCTTCCGTTCTTCTCGCCGGCACATTGACCGGGGGCCTGAAGCATGTAATTACATGCTTAAAGCATGCTCTAAATTGAAGAGAGGATGCCATGGTCGATCTTCGCGAAGTTCGTTCCGTTACGGAGTTCCAACGCAACCTCAAAGATTATGTCGGGCGGCTGAAAAGGAAGAATACCGCTCTGGTTTTGACGGTCAACGGCCGGGCTGAATTGATCGTCCAAAATGCAGAAAGCTATCAGCAATTACTCGACCGGTTGGAGCGTGCTGAGACCATAGCCGCAATCCGTGAGGGAATGAAACAGTTTGAACGCGGAGAGGGAATCCCGCTACAACAGGCGGAGCGACGGCTCCGGAAAAAGCATGGCTTTTCGCGATGAGATTTCACGGTGCAACAAACGACGCCATCCACGGGCACGGTCCGCATATTTCATGTGGGGCATTGGGCACGAAGAAGCCTGGGCCGCGACGAAATTCGGGGATTGCTTACCTAATACCGCGCGTTCGTCTGACGCGCTTCGGTTTCTCCGCGCAACCAGATATACAGCGGAGCCTGCGGACTCGGCGGCGGCCACGGCAGCGCGATTCCGAGAGTTTGTTTCGCGGGATCGGTTGAGACCGGCGTGGGAATGCCGATCACCGGATATCCGACCTTCGAGTTCCAGCCTGTCTTCTCGATGAGCTGCAGATCCTCTCCGGTCAGCGTCCCGGAATAAAGCCTGCCCAGCTTCTGATTGGTCAGCGCGAATTGTTCGATTCGCGGGAGCCGCACGATCCGGCCGAGCTTGTACGGATCGGACGCGCCGGTGTCAGGCGCGCTCAGCGTGGCTTCCAGCTCGCATCCCGAATGACCGACGCTGGCGGGATCGAGCGATAGGAAGAGTGTGTTGTCGCCGGTCGCGTCGAGCCGCACGCGCGGATCGTCGGAGCCGGGATGCAGGTTGAGCGCCGTCTGCGTATCGCTCGAGTCCGCGCAGGCGAGCTGAAGGCCGGGTTGCCCGCCGGCATTCGCGGTGCGGATCGAGAAACTGATGGCGAGATTCGCGGGCAACTCATCGGGGCGCAAAGCAACGTCAGCTCCCGCGGGAAAGAACGGCTGCACGGACGTGATCTTCGGGCGCGGCCCGGCAATCTCGAGGACGTCACGAAGCGCAATGGGCTGCTCCAGGCCGGCAACGCTCATCTGGGCGTCGAGCCGCTCGCCGGGATGCGCATCGGCGGCGAGCTTCACCACCGCCGCGCGCGCCGTGAGATTGCTGGCGCCGGACGGTATAGCCGCCAATTCCCACGTGACTTCGGGGCTCACGATCTTCTGAATGCGATCAAGACCCGTGCCCTGCAGTTCCACCTTCTGTTCGCTCTCGCCGACGTTGGCGCGCAGAGGAAGGTTGGCGATCTCCGGATTCGGCGAGTGGACACTGAGCGGAACCGACTGCGTGTTGCCGTTGCTCTGCGTGAACTCAACCCTATACTTGCCCGGGGCAAGCCCGGAGGTGTCGATCGCCGCTGCGAGAGCGTCGCGCGGATCGTCACCGCGACCGGGAACCGTGAACTTGAGATCCTGGCTCTTGCCGTCGGAGTCGGCCAGCGCGACCCGCGTGACGAATTCAAAATCGGCGCCCGAAAACCGCGCCTGCACCTTGCCGATTCCCGAGATGAGCTGATCGGCGGAGTGGCTCGCGAGCGTCACCGAAGCAAGATCGGCGAACGGTCTCAGGTCGAGCGTGCCGCCAAGTTCGATCGGCGTCCAATCCCAATCCGCCACCAGGCGGTAGCGGCCGGCGGCGAGCTTCGGCTGGTTCAAGTCCATGTCCAGCTGGGCGTTTGATCCCTCAACGTTCGCCTTGACCGGCACGGAAACCGACGCACCTGCTGCCGCGGCCACCGCCGCTGCTGCGCTGGTGTTTGTGCCGTTGCCCTCGTTCACCGCAAGCTCGGGACGCGATGCTGCGCCGGGTTCAGGCACCAGGCGCCAGTTGCGCGCCCGCGAAATGAATCGCAGATCGGAGACGTGCGCGCTCGCCACGGTCACATCAGCCTTGGCTCCGATCCCGAGGCGAACGCTGCCGGGAATCGTGAGCTTGGGCGGATCGACGTCGGCGACGCTCAGCACCCAGAGATACGCGGGTCGCATGCGCGATTTCTGCGGCTGGGCCTTCGCGCATAGATTCACCGTGGGGCCGGTCGAACTCTGCGCAAACGTGGACCGGAAGTCGGTTCCCGGAAATGCCAGCGTGCGCATATTCTCAAAGAGCGCGGCGCCGCCCGCGGCGACCACCACCGGCGTGCCCAGAAAAAGCGCCGCCACCGCCGCCGCCAGGCCGACGGACTGCTGCACCATCATCGAGCGAGTCGGGGCCAGAGGATCGATTGTAGAAAGCGAGGGCAGGATTGCGCTCATGAGGGTCGCGGCCTGCTGATTGGTGGACGCGGTGGTGTCGAGCTTCGGGACGCCGACGTTGTATCGCGTCGAGAACGCCTGCAGCGCGCTATTGACGTCTTGAGCGCCGGAAGGCGACTGCTCGTAGGTCGCCAGCGTCTGCAGCAGAGCCTCGATTTCGGTGGTGTGCTCGGCGTAAGTGGCGAGCTGCGGCAGCAGGTTCGGATTTTTCGCGACCAGCTCGTTGACGTTCTTCACATCCAGTCCGCGCGGCCCGAAGACCAGACCCACGACCGATGCTCGAATCGGAACGACCCAGTCCTCAGGCTTGTCCGCCGGAAGCGCTGGCAGCACCTTGATATCAGGCGAGCCGTTGGATCCGGCATGCGCCAGGACGAGCGAAATCCGGGCTTTGTTCCGGTCCTTGCTGGCCAGCGATGCCGGCTCGTAATGGATTTTGTCGCCCGGCAGGATCTCGATCACGTCGCGGATCGGCAGCGGCCCAGCGCTCGAGGCGGGAGACACGGTCACCTGAAATCCCGCCACACTGACGCTGCCGAGGCACGCGCTTGGAGCTGGAGCGGTCACAGTGGCGGTCGAGGCGCGCCCGGCCGAGCTTCCAAGGGTGAGCGCGGCGGCGAGCATGCATGCGCCCGCCACGCGGCGGCGAACCGTACTTGGAGCAGAGTCGCCCATTGCTTGAGAAGGCTCCGTGCGGAACGAGCGGCCGGGGACAGGTGGCCGCTCGTTTTCCGCGGAGGTACCTATTAGTCCTGAATATAAATAGATGCTGATTACGAGGCCGGCGTTCGGCGTCCCTCCGCGACCGCCACGTCGCGCTACAGAGCGACATCCTGCGAAGTGGATCGCTTGGCGGCCACATGCTCGGAATCAGGGATCGGCATGTGGCACTGGCCATCAAAATAACCGCCCGGCTCGACCACCAGAACCGGCGTGGAAATGTCCCCCAGCACGACTCCGCGCGCACGGATCTCAAGTCGTTCTGACGCTTTGGCTGTTCCCTTCAACTTCCCCGAAATGCTGATCACTTTGGCGGTGATCTCGGCCGCGACATCGCCGTGTTCATCTATTACTATAGTTCCATCGGAAGTCGCAGTACCTTTGAAGGCGGCGTCCATGCAGACCTGGCCGGATCCAGCTCGCAGCGTACCCTCAAACTCCGTTCCGGGACCGAATAGCGCCACCATTTGACTGGGGTTTTCCCCGTTCGCCGGCGCGCTCCTATGCTTACCAAGAGTTATGTCCATCTGATTCTCCCTTTGAAACGAACTGCGCTCCATATAGAACTATAACGATAGAAACTACGCTAAAGTACCGATAATCAGTTCATACAGCCGCTGAAGATCCTCGGAGGAGAAGTAGCTCACCTCGATCTTGCCCTTGTGACCGTCGCCCGTTATGCGAACTCGGGTACCCAGCCTCCGCTCGAGTTCGAGCATGGCAGCGCGGACATTCGGATCGACACGCGGCGATGGCGCTTGGCCGTCCGAGCTGGCCTGCGGGGGCGGTGGATTTGAGGCGAGTTTCTCCGTCTCACGCACAGACAGGCCGCGCTTTGCGATCTTCTCGGCCAGCCGCAGCTGCTCCTCATGACTTGGCAGAGCAAGAAGGGCGCGAGCGTGCCCGGCGCTGATTTCGCTGCGCTCGACCATATCCTGGACCCGGGTGTCGAGCTTCAGCAATCGCAAGGTGTTTGTCACCGTCACGCGATTAAGCCCAAGACGGTGCGCGATCTCCTCCTGGCTGATTCCAAACTTCTCCTGGAGGCTGCGATAGGCTTTCGCGGTTTCGATGGGCCCGAGATCGTCCCGCAGCAGATTCTCGGTGAGCGCCAACTCGATCGTCTCCCGGTCGTCCAGCTCACGCACGATGGCGGGAACCGAATCGAGGCCTGCCAGTTGAGCCGCTCGCCAGCGCCGCTCGCCGGCGACGAGCTGGTACCGATCTCCGGAGCGCCGAAGCAGAACGGGCTGAATAATGCCTTTTGCCCGAATCGATTGGGCAAGCTCGCCCAGTTCCTCGGGAGCGAAGTGGGTGCGAGGCTGAAACGGGTTGGGATCGATCAAATCGACGGCAATCGTATCCGAAGGTTCGGCGGCGGGAGCGGCCGCGGGCTCTTCAGGCTCCTGAATAAGCGCGCTGAGCCCCCTCCCCAACGCCTTGCGAGTCATGGCTGATGACCTCCGTTGCGAGCTGCCGGTAACTCTCAGCCCCGCGGCAGTCGGGGTCATAGGCGAAAATGGGCTTACCGTGGCTCGGCGCCTCGGCCAGGCGGACATTTCGCGGAATCACGGTCTTGAAAACGCGGTTGCCGAAGAAGTTCTCGATGTCGTCGCGAACCTGGTGCGACAGATTGGTGCGATCATCAAACATCGTGAGCAGAATGCCTTCCACGGCGAGCTTGGGATTGTGGGTGCGCCGGACGCGAGCCAGCGTGTCCAGGAGTTCTGACAGACCTTCCAGGGCAAAGTACTCGCATTGGACCGGCACCAGGACTGAGTCGGCCGCCACCAGCGCATTCAGTGTGAGCAGATCCAACGCCGGTGGGCAATCGAGTAGGATGAATTGGAAACGCTCTCGAAGCGAAGCCAGTTTCTTGCCGAGGACGTGCTCGCGCTCGGGCTGCTCCGAAAGTTCGATGTTCGCGCCCACCAGGTTCTTTTCCGACGGGATCAGGCTCAGGTTCTCTTGGGACGTGCTGAGGGGAAGTTCCTCCAGGGGTACGCCAAGGAGCAGGCCGTGATACAGGGAGCGACGGCCGGGATCGCGTGCAAATCCCAGCCCGCCTGTGGTATTGGCCTGCGGGTCGCAGTCGATTACGACGGTCGGCAGGCTCGAGAGGGCGAGCGCCGCGCCGAGATTGATGGCAGTGGTCGTCTTGCCCACGCCACCCTTCTGATTTGTAATAGCGATGATTCGGCCCACGTGGCGGCCCCTCAGGCGAGAATGTATCAGACGGCGGGGCAAGGATGCAAGGTGCCAGGTTCTTAGGTGCGAGGTGAGTGGCTAGTGGCTAGTCGCCAGTGCCAGAATCGCTGTCCCGGGCGGTTGTGAATAGCTGCGTTTCACGTGGAACGTAGCCCGTGAAGGGGCATTCTGTGGACGGCTTGGCAAACAACCTGTTTCACGTGAAACACCTACCTTCGCCGGCACCTGACACCTTACAACTGGCACCTAACAACTAGAGCCTGGCACCTACCCAAATCTCGCGGTCACGACTCAGTGGAAGCTTAATCGGCTCAGACCAGGTGAAAAGACGCTCGAATTCCTGGACTGTGCTTCGCAATACCACTGCTTCGCCCCGCGTAAGCCACGCGTACACCCGCCCGTCGTCAGCCAAGCAACGTGAGGTAGCGGGAAGCACCCTCTCGAAGCCGCCGACGGCGCGCAGCGTAATGGACGCGAATTCCCTCTCATGCTCGGCAACGAAATCTTCGATTCGGGCGCCCTCGACCTCCACAGCGTTGAACCGGCACTGGCGCGCGACCTCTTTCAGAAAGGCACGCTTTTTGGCGACTGGCTCTAGCAGGACCACGCGAATGCCCGGACGTACGATCTTCAAGGCCAATCCCGGAAATCCGGCGCCGCTCCCGACGTCCAGCAGAGATCCGTTCAATTCGGCAAACCTCGACACATATAGGCTCTCGCCAAAATGCCGTGAGATAATCTCGGCCGGGTTTCGAATCGCTGTCAGATTGATCTTTCGATTCCAGTGAATTAGGAGCTCTGCGTAGCGGCCTATCAGCTCCAGTTGATGGCTATCGAGGGTAAGACTGAAAGGCTCCAACAGGCGGGCAATCTCGGCAGCAGGAAGCATGGCGGGGAACAGTTATTTCCAGGCGAAAGCGCCCGCGATTTTCGCGAACTAAAGAACTGATAAACTGAGGAACTGAACAACTGAAAAACAGACCGTCACGCGTAAGTCGCGATCGCCCCCCGATTTCTCTGCCCGCGCTCGCGCGCCATCCGCTCCACGTAACCGCTTTCAGTCAAAGCCTTTAGCGGATCCTGCGCCAGGCCTTTTGACCGCCGCCACTCCCGAATTGCAGGACGCACGTCGGTCCAGAAAGCTCCCCGCAGGCACTCCTCGGCTTCAACCAGCCTGCACTCGTCCTGCAAGCGCGCCAGGCGTTCCTGGTCAACCAGGGCGGCCTTGGCATAGAGTTCCTGGGCCGTGCACACGGTCTGCACCATGGCCTCGACCTTGCCCTTCAGGTTGTGGCTCTGGTCGATCATGTAGGCTACGTCATAAGGCTTAGACGCTTCCCGCTCCAGGCTGACGATTTCGTGAAAAATGCGGAAGACCTGGTAGGGATCGATCGACCCGAGCGTCAGGTCATCGTCGGCGTAGCGGCGATCGTTGAAGTGGAACCCGCCCAGCATCTTCTCGCGCAGCAGCCAGGCGACGATCTGCTCGATGTTCTGGCTCAGGTAGTGGTGGCCGGTATCGACCAGAACCACGGCTTGCGGCCCGGCGGCGCGCGCCAGCAGCAGCGCCATGCCCCAGTCGGCGATGTCGGTGTGATAGAAGGCGGGCTCGAAGGGCTTGTACTCCACCAGCATCCGCTGCCCGGACCCGAGGTGCCCGTGGACCTCTTGCAAGGCTTCCTCGAACCACCCGATGCGGCGCCGGATGCTCTGCGTACCGGGGTAATTTGACCCGTCGGCGAACCACAGCGATAGGTCGCGCGAGCCGAGCGCCCGGGCGATCTTCACCGAGTCCAGGATGTGCGCGAGCGCGCGAGCCCGTATGGCCGGGTCGGGATTGCCGAGCGATCCGTGCTTGTATTCCTGGTCCTGGAAAACGTTCGGATTGATTGAGCCCGCGGCTACGCCGTGTTTGCGCGCGAGCGCCTGCACTTCAGGCACGTCGCGGACGCCGTTCGGCAGATCCCAGAGGACGTGCAGCGCCACGGTAGGAGCGGCCCCGGTGAGCGCGTGCACCTGGCCGGCGTCGCTGAATTTCTCTTCGAGCGTGGTCGCGGCCGCGGGCTGCACGAATTTTCCGAATCGGGTGCCGGTGTTGGCGAAACCCCAGGAGGGAACTTCAGTGCGGAAACTGTCGAGGGCCTTCCAGATTGTCTCGCGCTGCGCGTCAGTGGTCATCGTTGCCTCCTATCTCAGCCATACCAGACATACAATCCTCAGATTTCGCAGACTACACAGATTAAGCACAGCAGCAGTCACGACGCAAGCGGCTGAATTCTTGTCTGCTCTGCAGACGAGATCATTGGGAGACTCACTTTTTGCCTGAGGGGAGGGTTTTGAGCACTAATGCCAGCTGTTCGGCGAGACGGCCCGTCTGCGCGACGGATTCCAGTTGGCGGTAAACATCTTCAACGTCGCCATGCTTCCGCACGCCGACAGCGCACACCACCACGATCAGGTGTGCCGCGTAAATCCGGTAAATGACCCGATGATTCGCAAACTCATGTTTCCAATAGTTAGCGAGGGGACCGCGCAAAGGCAGCCCGTAACCTTCCAGATCGACCGCCAGCTTCTTCTCCAGGACCTTCCGCAACTGCTTGCGGATGCTTCCGTCGAGCTTCTTGATCTCCGCGCCGGCATCAGCGGTATAGCGAAGCTCGAAAGGCGGCCGGCTCCCGGACTCCTCGGTCATTCCCCGAAAACGTCCGCCGTGGTGAGCAGCTTGCCGGCAGCCACAGATTCGTCGAGGGTCTCAGACAACTTCAGTAATCGCTCGGTGAGCTTAGGGTTGGCCAGTATCTCGAGCGTGGCGATCACCGACTCGTGCTCTTTCATCAGCGAATCGAGGAATGCCTTGTCCACAAGATACTTGGGCTTTTGGCGCCGGTTCTCGACCAGTACTACGCGGTTGGCCTCCGCCGCTTCGAGGTAGTCCTTGAGACTGTCTCGAAAACCGGTAGCAGTCACCTTCTTGACCGAAATGTGTGTTGTTGTCACAATTCTCTCGTTAACGTACGCTTTCCCCGTTCAAAGGTACGTCAGTCTCTCGCGGGGTGTCAAATGGACAGCTGGCCTGCGTTCCGCTCAGTCGCAAAACCATAGCGAAGCCTCGCGTCAATGGGCAAGCGTGCGGAAACGAGAGTGCCGGAAGGGGGGTGCGCGGCCTAAGAGTCGTCGATAAGGTTGGTGTTTCGCCCAGGAGGATCGATGACGCCTGCACGGTGGCCTACCGGCCCTCTCACTGCCTTGCCGCGCTCTCAGCCCTAGGGGTGGTCGACGCAGATTCGAAATCCGAAACGGTTGGTCGCCAAATGTTCCCAGTCCCAACTTCGATATGATGACCTGCAGCGAAAAGCGTTCATGTCCCAGGCGCCTCCTCGGAGACAGCGCAGTGGCTTCGTGACGCGCGCGTCAAGCCAAGCGCGACCGTCAACTGGTGCTTTGTCATAGCTGTTGTGCCAGTGATCTAGGCACCACTCCCAGACATTACCAATCATGTCGCAAAACCCCCATGGGTTCGGCTGCTTGAGCCCGGCAGGTTGTGTTGTTCCGACGCTGTTTTCATCGAACCACGCATAGTCTCTTAGTTCTCGGCGAACACGATTGGGGATGCCGTAATCATCAGCAAATGGGCCTTCTTGACTGAAGAAAAAGTCGCCATCGGAGCCAGCCCGGCAGGCAAACTCCCATTCAGCTTCCGAAGGCAGCCGGACTGGGCGGCCTGCCTTGCTGGACAATGAGTCGCAAAAGCGTACGGCGTCGAACCAACTCACGCCATCGACGGGGTGATCGCCAGAGGTCTGGAATTGAGATGGGTTACGACCCCAAAGACTGACCCATTGGCGCTGTGTAATCGGAAGTTTTCCCAAGTAGAACGAGCGAGGAATCGTGACCAAATGAATCGGGGTTTCC
>JASHQD010000469.1 GCA_030037755.1 Terriglobia bacterium | reverse complement strand
ACGGTAACTTTGCTGCCGCCCAGCAGCACTTCACGGCGGCCCTGAAATCCGATCCCAATCTGCCTGACGCCGCTCAGATCGAGGCCAATCTCGGCCTCGCTTACTACGCCAATCATCAGTTCGCGAAAGCCGTCGAGGCGTTTCAGCAGGCGCTGAAGCGTGATTCCACCATTGAGATCGCCAAGGGATTCCTGCCGGTCAGCCAGGCCGCCGCGGGAGATTGCGCGGCAGCGACGCCCGGGCTGGACCGTGAATTCGGATCAAATCCGGACGTCAAGCTGCGGCGTGTGCTGGGACTGAGTCTGGAGCGATGCGCTATCGAAGCCGGCGACGAGATGAAAGCGGACGAAGTCACGCAAAAGCTGCTGGCCGCGTACCCGGACGACCCGGACGTGCTCTACACCGCGGGTCAGCTTTACGGACAGCTCTCTTCCGAGGTCAACCTGAGGCTGATGAAGGCAGCGCCGAACTCGCCTCGCACCTATCAACTGATGGCGTCAGTCGCGGCCGCGGACGGCAACTGGCAGGGCGCAATCGACGCTTACCACAAGGCGCTCAATCTCGAGCCGAATCTGCAGGGCGCTCACCTTCAGATCGCAATCCTGACGCTGATGCACTCGACTGACCCGAACGCATGGCACCAGGCGATTGCCGATTTGAACCAGGAGCTGAAGATCGACCCCACCAGCGCTGAGACGGAGTATGAGATCGGCGAGGCTTATCGCAAGCACGATCAGCTCGAACCGGCGGTGGCGGCCTTCCGCAAGACGCTCGAACTCGATCCCAACGCGACGCCGGCCCGGCTCGGCCTGGCGAAGGCGCTGCGGCAGCTCGGCCGCAAGCCGGAAGCGCTGGCTGCACTTGAACCGGCCCTGAAATCCGCCCCCAACGATCCCGACGTCCACTTCTTGCTCGCCCAGCTCTACCGGGATATGGGACAAACAGCTGATGCCCAGAAGGAGATGGCGGCGTTCGAGCGTCTGAAGGGAAACGCGCAATAAAAGGGGCCAGGGGATTGCCGACTTTCGATTGGCGATTGCCGATTGACGGGTGCATTCGAAAATCGGCAATCCCTGACGCCTAACCGCTGGCCCCCAGCACTTGCCCCTTGTGCACCGTCAGGACACAGTGATTCCAGCCCGCGTAGTAGGGAATCTTGCGGTAGTCATCCACCTCCATCGCGATGAGGTCCGCTTGCTTGCCGGGTTCGAGTGAGCCGATCTCATGATCGCGTCGCAGTGAATATGCGGCGTTGATCGTGGCCGCCGAGATTGCCTCCGTGGGGCTCAGGCGCATCGCATCGCAGGCCAGGCTGAGGATGAGCTGCATGCTCAGGATCGGGCTCGTGCCCGGATTGAAATCCGTAGCCAGCGCAATTGCGGCGCCGGCCTCGATCAACCGGCGTGCAGGCGCGTAATTCTTCAATCCCAGGTGCAGGTTCACTCCGGGCAGCAGCGTCGCCACGGTGCTGGAGCGCGCGAGGGCGCGGATATCGGCTGCCGATATATGGTCGAGATGATCGACCGACGCAGCCTTGGTTTCGATTCCGAGCCGCGCGGCGCCGCTGCGCGTCAATTGTTCGGCGTGCAGCCGCGGGATGAGCCCATGCGCCGCACCTGCCGCGAGCACGCGCCGGCATTCGTCCACCGTGAAGGCTCCGCGATCGCAGAAGCAGTCGATGAACTCCGCCATCTGCTGCTCTGCGGCGAAGGGAATCAGCCGATCGACGATAGTCTCGAGATACTCAGCGCGGCGTCCCTGGTACGACGCGGGCAGGGAATGCAGCGCCAGCAGGGTCGGCACGATTCCAATCCTGATTGATCCCTCTGCAACTGAGTGGCGGTCGAGCGCGCGGATCACCCGCAGCAGCTTGATTTCGCTTTCGGCCTCGAGCCCGTAGCCGGTTTTGACCTCCACCGTCGTCGTGCCGTGAGCCGCGAATTCGCCAAGGAATCGACGAGCCTGAGCTTCAAGGGCTCGCGGTGAGGTTTCTGCGACGAGCCGTGCCGTGTGCGAAATGCCGCCGCCGGCGCGTGCGATCTCCTCGTAGCTCGCGCCCGCCAGGCGTCGCTCGTAGTCCTCCACGCGACTGCCGGCGAATACCAGGTGAGTGTGCGAATCGACGAAGCCCGGCATCAGCACGCGTCCGCGGCAATCGATCGCTCTGGCGCGCAGGCGGCGCGCCTCAGCCTGCAGATCGCCGGCGCGTCCGATCGCCACAATGCGACCGCGAGCGACCAGCACGGAGCCGCCCGGCACGATCCCGAGATCGTCGAGATCGCGCCCGCGACGCGGCACGGGTCGCCCGGCGAGCGTCAGAACCTGTTCGGCGTCCCGGAAGAATAATGCGAATGAAGGGGATTCGCGTGAGATGTCAAGCGCCGATGGAAGTGGAGCGCGCACTTTGCTACAATCGGGTCGAAAGCGAATCGCGGAGAATGACGATGCCCACCTACACCTACGTTTGCAAAGACTGCAACAAACAATTCACTCAGATGCTGACGCTGAGCCAGCACGACAGGAACAAGGTCACGTGCCCCAAGTGCAACAGCAAAAAAGTGGAGCAGAAGTACGCTGCTTTTTTTGCGGTCAGCGCCAAAAAGAGCTAGTGGCTGGTTGCTAGTGGTTAGTGGCTAGAAGGCGATCCGGCAGATTCATGCAGCGTCCGCCTCCGTCTCTCTGCGAGACGCCGCCAAGTACGATCGGCCTCCTAAGCCACCATCCAGGCTCTAGCCACTAACCACTGCTCTCCCGCATCGGAATCCTGATATCCGCCCGCCGCGCGCATTCGATTGCCTCTTCGTATCCCGCGTCGGCGTGGCGCGCCACACCGATTCCCGGATCGTTGGTGAGCACGCGATTGATCCGCTCGCGCATCTCGGGCGTGCCATCCGCCACGGTAACCTGACCCGCGTGCAACGCGTATCCGATGCCCACGCCGCCGCCATTGTGAATCGAGATCCAGCTCGCGCCCGAAGCCGTGTTGAGCAGCGCGTTGAGCAGCGGCCAGTCCGCGATGGCGTCGCTTCCGTCCTTCATGCTCTCCGTTTCGCGGAAGGGAGAGGCCACGGAGCCGCAATCGAGGTGATCGCGTCCCATCACGATGGGCGCCTTGATTTCGCCGCGCGCCACCAGGTCGTTGATGCGCTCGCCGAACGCCGCCCGCTCGCCATAGCCCAGCCAGCAAATTCGCGCGGGCAGCCCCTGGAACTTCACGTGCTTGTGCGCGAGGTGAATCCAGCGGCTGACGGTTTCGTTGTCGCCGAACAGTTCGAGCGCCAGCTGGTCGGTGCGGCTGATGTCCGCAGGGTCGCCCGAGAGAGCCACCCAGCGGAATGGGCCGCGGCCTTCGCAGAACAGCGGCCGGATGTAGGCTGGGACGAATCCGGGAAAGCCATAGGCGTCCTTCACGCCGGCGTGTTCGTACGCCATGGTGCGGATGTTGTTGCCGTAGTCGAAGGTGGCGGCGCCGAGGTTCTTCAGATCGAGCATGCCCTGCACATGCAGCCCAATCGATTCGTAGGAGCGCTTCAGGTATTCGTCGGGATCGTCGCGGCGCAAGTCAGCCGCGTCGGCGAGCGTCAGCCCGCGCGGAACGTAGCCGTTCAACGGATCGTGTGCGCTGGTCTGATCCGTGAGCAGGTCCGGCACCACGCCGCGCCGGGCCAACTCGGGAATCACGTCCGCGCAGTTTCCGATCAGGCCCACCGAGGTGGCTTGCTTTTGCCGCACGGCCCGCTTGAGGATCCGCAATGCCTCATCGAGATCGTTCACGCAGATGTCGCAGTATCCCTGCCGTATGCGGCGCTTGATCCGTTCCGCATCGACCTCGACGCACAGGAAGGCCGCGCCGTTGAGCGTCGCCGCCAGCGGTTGAGCGCCGCCCATACCGCCCATTCCACCCGTCACGACGAGCTTCCCGCCCAGGTCGCCGCCGAAGTGCTTGCGGGCGGCCGCGGCGAAAGTCTCGTAAGTCCCCTGCAGGATTCCCTGGGTGCCGATGTAGATCCAGCTTCCGGCCGTCATCTGGCCATACATCGTCAGGCCCATGCGGTCGAATTCCAGGAAGCGTTCCATGTTGTCCCAGTGTCCGACCAGATTGGCGTTGGCGATCAGCACGCGCGGCGCCCACTCATGCGTCCGGAAGACGCCGACCGGCTTGCCGGACTGCACCAGCATCGTCTCATCGTTCCCAAGCGCTTCCAGCGTGCGGACGATCGCGTGATAGGCAGGCCAGTTGCGCGCGGCTTTACCCGCGCCGCCATAGACAACGAGGTCCTGCGGACGCTCTGCGACTTCCGGATCCAGATTGTTCATCAGCATCCGAAGCGCCCCCTCCTGCTGCCAGCCCTTGCAGCGCAACGTGTTTCCCCGGGGCGCCCGGATGTTCGCCGATGCCTCACCCGCCGGTTTTTCAAGCACCGTACCCGCAGCCGATCGTTCGCTCATGCGCGATTGCCCTCGTGACGGTGATGATACCGCCATTTTCGCGGGATGTGATAAGATTCTTCCCTTCCAGGAGCGGCGCGCAGACCCCAGCCAATCCAGCAGTTCCTGGTACCGTTCCAATATCTTGATTCGCTCCTATGCTCCCAGAAAAGTCTTTAGATGGTCGCGTAGCGATTATCACCGGCGGCGGTACGGGTATCGGGTTCGGGATCGCCTCCGAATACGCGCGCCTCGGCGCCCGGTTAGTGCTGGCGAGCCGCAGCGATAAACACCTGGAGCCGGCCGCGCAGGCGCTCGCGGCCGGGGGCGTCGAGGTCATTACCGTGAGGACCGACGTGCGCGAGCCGGACGACGTCGACCGCATGGTCGACGCCGCCATCGCTCGTTTTGGCGGCATTGATATCCTCGTAAACAACGCTGCGGGAAACTTCATCTGCCTGGCAGAGAAGCTTTCGCCGCACGGCTGGAACGCGGTCGTGAATATCGTTCTGAACGGCACGTTTTACTGCTCGCGCGCGGTCGGGTTGAAGATGATCGAGAGCGGGCGTGGCGGCAACATTCTGAATATCGTCGCCACTTACGCCTGGACCGGCGGACCGGGCACCATCCATTCCGCATGCGCCAAGGCCGGCGTGGTCTGCATGACCCAGACGCTTGCGGTCGAGTGGGCGCGGCACAAGATCAGGGTGAATGCCATCGCGCCCGGCCCGGTGGAGACGGAGGGTGCAGGCAGCAAGCTGTGGGCGGACCCGGATTTTCGCGAGGCGATGCTGCGCGGCGTGCCTCGCGGCAGGATCGGCACGGTCGAGGAGATTGCGCACGCTTCCGCGTACCTGGTGTCGGATTTTGCGGACTTTATTACCGGCGAGGTGCTGGTCATGGACGGTGGGCAGTGGCTCGGCAAGGGCATGTTCGGCCGATAGTGAAAAACGGCTTTGACGGAGCTTTCCAGCACGGCTAAAGCCTGGCCCTGGGTGAGCTATGAATCCGAGGCTGATCGCGATTTCGGGTCCGCTGAGCGGGGTGTTCCGGCTGGGAGACGGCGACTTTACGCTGGGCCGCGAAGACTCGAACAGTCTCACGGTGCCTGACAAGGCCGTTTCGCGCCGCCACTGCGTCATCCGCAGAAGTGGGGGCGGCTTCCTGCTTGTCGATCTCGAAAGCCGCAACGGATCTTTCGTCAACAACGTATCGGTTCGCGAGCACGACCTCAAACACTCCGACCGCATTGGAATCGGCGACTCGCAATTCATCTTCCTGGTTTCGGATGAGGGCGGCGTCGCGTTCTCGAGCGCAGTCGAACTGGACGATTCCCGCATTCGCTCCGGGCACACCGTCGAATTAAAGCTTCAGGACGCGGCTCTGCTGCATCCGCAGCGGCTGCTCGACGGCGACGCGTCGAGAGCGCGGCAGGCTCGCGACCTGGAAGCGCTCATCAAGGTTTGCCAGGCGCTCGATCCCACTCAAGACATCGCCACGCTTGCCAAGGGCCTCTTGAACATCATTCTCGACCTGGTTCCGGCTGATCGCGGCGCGGTTCTGACCGCCGAGGACGGGGGCGAGATCAGGGCCGTCTACGGACGCTGGCAAAACGAGGATGGCGCACGCACCGTTCCTGTCAGCCGGACGCTGTTGAAGAGCGTGCTCGAGGGGAAGTCCGCGCTGATGTGCAACGACGTGATGCAGGACGCTCGCATCCGCCAGACCGAAAGCATGGTTGCCTCGCCGATCGCCTCGGTTCTGGTGGTGCCCATACTCGGTCGCAACCAGCCCAGCGGCGTCATTTACCTGGCCGCGTCGAGTCTCGTCCAGCGCTTCGACGACCCCGATCTCCAACTCGTCGCCGGACTCGCCAGCGTATCCGCACCCGCGTTTGAGAGCGCGCGCGAGGTGGAGAGGCTGAAGGAAGAAAATCGGCGGCTGCAGGGCGCGATCGAGATTGAACACCGCATGGTGGGCAACAGCGCTCCGATGGAACAGGTTTACCGGTTTATCGAGAAGGCCGCGCCTGCCAGCGCTACCGTGCTGATAACGGGTGAAAGCGGGACCGGCAAGGAATTGGTCGCCCGCGCTCTGCACCGGAACAGCGGGCGCTCGTCAGGCCCTTTTGTAGCTTTGAACAGCGCGGCGATCGCGGAAGGTCTGATGGAGACCACGCTTTTCGGAAATGAGAAAGGGGCTTATACAAGCGCGCTGACGGCCCGGAAGGGACTCCTGGAAGCCGCGAATGGCGGTACTTTTTTCCTGGATGAAATCGGGGACATGCCGCTGCCGCTGCAGTCCAAGCTGCTGCGTGTCATCCAGGAGCGGGAATTCGAACGCGTCGGGGGTACCGAAACGAGGAAGGTCGATATCCGCATCATCGCCGCCACTCATCGAAACCTCGCGGAGATGATTCGCGAGGGAAGCTTTCGCCATGACCTGCACTTTCGGATAAAGAGGCTCTCGGTCAGCATTCCGCCGCTGCGCGAGCGCCGCGACGATGTCATGCCCCTGGCGCGCCATTTCCTGGACCGGCACGGGACCCGGGAGAAGCGGCGCGACATGGAGTTTTCCCACGAGGCCGAAGCCTGTCTCAAGCAGTACGAGTGGCCCGGAAATGTGCGGGAACTGGAGAACGTGGTGGAGCACCTGGTGGTGATGGCGCCCGGCAGAATCATTCAGCCTGCGGACCTTCCCGAGGACGTCCGCGACAACGAGCATTCTCCCGTTTCGCGTGGACGGTACTACGATGCTATTCGTGAGGCCAAGAAGCAGGTGATTCGCAAGGCGCTTAAAGATGCCGACGGAGTAGTCGCCGAAGCGGCGCGCCTGCTGGCGCTTCAGCCGACCCATTTGCACCGACTCATCCGCACGCTGGGTTTGAGGGAGCCAACGAAGCGGGACGATTCATAAGTGGCTAGTTGCCAGCGGCCGGTGGCTAGACCAGGTGCGTCCGCCTTGCTTCTCTGTACGATGGATGCCGCGGGCGTCCCTCAGTGCCCCCAGGTTCAATCGGGTAGGCGGGCGAAATTGCCCCTGTAGCGCAACCACTCCGGGGTTTCAGTGCAGAGCCACGCCCCGGGCAAGGGCAGCAGACCGCCGCACGTTGCCTCCGCAAGAAGCCGGGTTGAAATCCCACTTCCGCTCGACTAACCTCGAAAGAGTCGGCAGCCGGCAGTCAACCGTCGACAGTCAACAACTCGAGGTTTTGGGTATTGTCCTAATTTCAACATAGGGGCCGCCCCTACGTCGAAATTAGGAGACACCACCAGGTTTTTCGGGCCATATGAACGAGGGGACGCACTGAAATGGCCCGGGACATCGTGCCAGAACAGGGGCAATCCTGCGATAGAGGGACTAATGGCGAAGATTCGCGAACGAGTTGTGTTTGGAAGGGACGGCAAGCCGTCCGGCGTGCATCTTGATTTCACCGAGTGCGGCGATCTCCTGGCCGAGCTCGAAGCGGAGCAATGCGCGCGCACCTATGACCAGGCCGTGGAGTCGAGCCTTGACGCCATGCCCTTCGATCAAGCCATTACCGAGATTGAGCGCGGACGTCTGTGAGCTACAGCCTGATGATCACTCGCCCTGCGGCGCGCCAGCTCGCAGGGCTCCCGCCTGAAATCTACTTCGAGTTGAAAGATCGCATTCGCGAACTGGGCGCCGATCCGCTTCCGGCGGAAGCGGAGCAGATCGAGGGCAAGCAAGGCTGGAGAATCTACGTGGGAGTCCATCGATTGATCTACACGTTCGACAGGACGGCGGGAACTGTCACCGTGCTCGATGTATCGCGGCGAAGCGACGTCTAGGGGTCAGGGGCTAGACTGGGAAGTGGCGAATAGGGAGTGGCGAATGGGGAATGCCGGGTAGGGGCACAAGCGCCGGCGGAACAAACAGGGGTTTGCAGGTCGCCAGCACGCCTGGCAGGGAGGGATTCCATGATCCGAAGAACCGGACGATCGGCGATGCTCAGCCTCGGGTTGACGACGGTTGCGCTCTGCATGTGGTCCCCGGGAATGGCCGGTCAAACGCAGCCGCAGCCAGGACCGGAGACGAAGGAGCCTCCGAGTCTCGTGACGCGCGTCGGAGATACCGGCTTCGTCCAGGTCTATGCCGATAGCTTCAAGGGTCTTTCGCCCGAGCAGCAGCTCGATGCCTATTGGCTTTCGATGGCCGCCATCGCCGTCAATCCCATCGCTTTCGATCAGAATTCGAGCTACGGTCTTTCGCTCAAGCACTTGCTGGAATCGATCATCACGCATCCCGACGGCATCGATCCTGCCGTGCTCAAAAAGATCACGGATTACGCCATGCTCTTCTGGGGCAATCACGGCAATCACAACGCGTTCACGTCACGCAAATTCCTGCCAGAGTTTACGCCCGACGAGCTGAGACCAGCGGCGCAACAGGCTTTAAAGAACGGCGCGCCGATCGGAGGTGACCGGCACTCGCCTGAGGTGGTTGATTCCATGCTTTCGGTCTTGCAGAGAGCGATTTTCGATCCTGATTTTCAGCCGATGTTGACCGAGAAGAACCCGCCGAACGGCCAGGACCCGCTGCAGGCGAGCGGGAATAACTATTATTCAGGCATTACGCTCAAGGATCTCGCAGGATTTACCGAACATTATGCCCTCAATTCGCGTCTCGTGAACCGCAACGGGCAGTTGATCGAGGAAGTGTACCGCGCCGGGACGCCGGACGGCAGCGTTCCGCCCGGCCGTTACGCGCACGAACTCGGTCTCGCCATCGACGATCTGCAGCACGCGCTGCCCTACGCTCCAGAGTCGCAGAAGAAGGTGATCAACGACCTGATTCGCTACTACCAGACGGGCGAGCGCCCGGATTGGATTCAGTGCGGCATCGACTGGGTGCAAGACAGGACCAATCCGGATTTTTCGAACGGTTTCGTGGAAGTCTATAAGGACGCGCGCGGGCAGAAGGGCGCCATCCAGGGTTTCGTGACCGTGGTCGACGAGCAGATGAACAAGATGATGACCGGGTTTGCGGCCAACGCATCTTATTTCGAGCAGAAAGCGCCCTGGGACGCGAAGTACAAGAACCCGCATCCGAATCCGCCCATCGTCAACGCAGACGAGACGACCGTTGAAACGGGCGATTTTGACGTCACCACGATCGGCGATAATCTTCCCAACGAGGACGAAATCCACGAGAAGTACGGCTCGAAGAGTTTTATCTTCACGGGATCAATTCGTGCTTTGAACAGCGCCACTGGCACCAAGGTCGCAGAGGAGTTCGCGAATTCCCAGGCGGAGATCGATCGGGCGAAGAAGTATGGCGATCTTGCCGAGAATTTGTTCACGGCAATGCACGAAGTGATCGGACACGGTTCGGGAAAGATGAATCCCAAGCTCACCGCGGAGCCGGCGTCGTATCTCAAGGAGTACTACTCGACGCTCGAAGAGACGCGGGCCGACTTAATGGCGCTCTGGAATTTCTTCGATCCCAAACTGGTCGACATGGGCGTCATGCCGACCTATGATGTGGCCAAAACGGCGTACGACAGCGAAGCGCGCGCCGCGCTCGTGCAGCTCCGCGAAGTGCCTACCGGCGACACGATCGAAGAGGACCATCGCCGCGGCACGCAATTGATCGTGAACTACATCCGCGACAAGACCGGCGCCATTCAACCGGTCACGCGTGACGGCAAGGTCTACATGATAGTGACGAATTACTCGAAGATGCGCGAAGGCGTGGGCATGCTGCTTTCCGAATTGATGCGCATCAAGGCTGAGGGCGACTACGACGCGGCCAAGGCGTTGATCACGCAGTACGGGATTCATTTCAACACCGCATGGAGGGATCAGGTGGTGGCACGCTACAAAGCCCTCGACCTGCCCACTCACTGGGTGGGGATCAATCCCGAGTTGGAACTGCACCAGGGTAGCGGCGGCCAGCCGGATACCGTTACCATCAGCTATCCGCGCGACTTCGCTCAGCAGCAGTTGCTGTATTCAAAGATTGAGGGAGAACGAAGGACGAATTGAGTCATTGAGTGATTGAGAGATCGAGTGATTGAATGATTGAGTGATCAGGCGCGCGCTCACGTCTGGCAATCGCTCAATCGCCCGATCACTCAATCACTCAATCAAAGATGCTTCGTGAACCATTCGACCGTCCTGCCGATCGCTTCCGCCTCCCATGCCACTGCAGTGAACGTGTGATCCGCGTTCGAGACAATCACCCGCTCCTTGATCGTGGCGCCAGACGCCTGAAGTAGTCTGCCGGGTGGGTAAGCGGCAGGTGTTCGTCCCGCTCCGGATGGACGATCAGGGTCGGCCCGGTGAACGCGGCGACTCCGGCCAGGGGATCAAGTCGATCGGCGCCCTCGAGGAATTTGTGCGAGACGCGATGTCCGCCGTACTCGGCGTCTTCGCTTCCGTCGTTCAGCGGGCGGGCGAAGCTGTCGGCGAATCGGCGCATCAGCGGCAGGTGCGCGATGGCTGACCATAGGACCAGCGCTCGCGCCCGGAGCGGCTCCGCAACCAGGGCCGCTATGGCGCCGCCCAGCGATAGTCCGATGACGCCCATCCGGTCGGGGTCGATCTTGCCTTCCCGGCGCAGGAAAGCTGCAGCATCATAAGCATCAGCGGCTTCGGTGTCGAGGCTGGCCTCGCGAAACTCACCGTCAGATTCGCCCGAGCCGAAGAAGTCAAAACGGAGAGACGCGATGCCCGCGCGGGCGAGCGCGCGCGAGCACTTCACGAAAAGCCAGTGTGATTCCATACGGTCGCCGGTGAATCCGTGAAGCAACACGACGCCAGGCGGTCGCGGACTGCCGGAATTGTCGGGTCCATGGAGCATGCCTCGCAAGAGATGGCCCTTGCTATTCGCGAATTCAATCAATCGTTCCATTTTCAATGAGTTTTCTGTAGCGGCGCTCTATGAGCGCCGGTCTCGTCGTGGCGCTCTGTAAGCGCCGGTTTGGTGCAGGAACGTCGGGGGTCACGGACCGCCGCTACAGCCGCTGCTTGGAAATCAGAGCGACGGCCTCGGCACGCACTGCCTCGCCGCGTCCGATCTCGCCGATGCCTTCGCCGCTTTTTGCCTTGACGCTCACGCTCTCCACGGTGATGCCAAGCGCGTCCGCAACGTTCGCGCGCATTTGTTCGATGAACGGCGCCAGTCGTGGCTTCTCCAATTCGATTGTAGAATCCACGTTGACGAGGGCGTAGCCCGCCATGTGCAGCAGCGCCGCCACGTGACGCAGGAAATCAAGGCTGGACGCGTCTTTCCAGTCCGGCGATGTGTCGGGAAAATGCTGACCGATGTCACCGAGAGCCGCAGCGCCAAGGAGCGCGTCGCAGATTGCGTGCGCGACCGCGTCACCGTCTGAATGTCCCAGCGGTCCGAGTTCAAAAGGGATATGGACGCCGCCCAGGATCAGTTTGCGTCCGGACGCCAGCCGGTGGACGTCGTTGCCGAATCCGATGCGGAGGGAACTATGATGCGCATCGTTCGAAGGTTGAATTGCCTTGTGGCTCGTGGTGCGCGTAGCCTTCGTCCCGTGCCTGCTCCTTTGTCCGTGCCCTCTCAAACCGGCTCTGCCTCCTGCGCCAGATAAAGCCGGGCCAAGGGCAGGTCCGAAGGTTTGGTAATCTTGATGTTGCGATCCGAACCCATCAGCACCGTGACGTTGACGCCCAGGCGCTCGACCAGGCTTGATTCGTCCGTGCCCATGAAGCCCTCCTGACGGGCCTTGGCGAAGGCGTCGCGGAGCAGGGGATAGCGGAACGCCTGTGGAGTCTGCGCCAGCACGATTCGCTCGCGCGGAATGGTGCCGAGAATCATCTGCCGCTCGACCTGCTTCACGGTATCGATACTGGGAATTCCCAGGATCGCCGCGCCTTCCTTGCGCGCGGCTTCGACCACTTTGCCGATCAGATCGAGCTCGACGAAAGGCCGGACAGCGTCATGAACCACAACGATCTCAATATCGGGTGGAGCAGCGGCGAGCGCCCGGTCCACCGTTTCCTGCCGTGTCGCGCCGCCCGCGATGACGGACACGGGCTTGGCAACAGGCTCGGCTGCGAGATCCTGGTGGACGCGCTGCATATCGTCGGGCCGCACACCGAGATCGATCGAATCAATGGCCTCGGACCGCGCGAATTT
The DNA here is from genome assembly GCA_030037755.1 of Terriglobia bacterium. GTDB lineage: Bacteria > Acidobacteriota > Terriglobia > UBA7540 > UBA7540 > Gp13-AA77. The sequence goes on along the minus strand of JASHQD010000469.1, from coordinate 5,488 downwards.
CCGCAGCGTGTGGATGAAAATCGGCACACCTTCGAGCGAAAGAAACTGCTTCGGCGTGCCGCTGCCCATGCGGACACCGGTGCCGGCTGCGGGAATGATCGCAAGAACACTCATAAGCGAAATACAGGGAATGAGGGTATCACGAATTGAAGGGTTGTTGTGGCTGTAGCGGCGGTGTCCTCACCGCCGACTCCTTGATTACGGCGCTGAGGACAGCGCCGCTACAGCGGGCTTTGGCGCTGAGGACAGGGCCGCTGCAGCGAAGCCCGATTCAGGCGCCCTGTTTCGCCTCGACTACGGCGGCGGGCCGGGACTCGGAGTGGGTTGATTCCATGGTCCGAACCCGATCCTCATAGCGTCCGAAAATCATGCGACCGGCGGTAGTCTGCAGCACGCTGGTGACGGTGATGTCGATGGTTTTGGACATCATCTTCTTCGCGTTATCCACGACCACCATGGTTCCGTCGTCGAGATAGGCGACACCCTGGTTGTACTCCTTGCCTTCCTTCAAGATGAAGACGCGCATGGCCTCGCCGGGCAGAACCACCGGGCGCAGAGCATTGGCAAGCTCGTTGACATTCAGCACCGCGATCCCCTGAAGCTGCGCCACCTTGTTCAGATTGAAGTCGTTGGTGATGATCTTGCCCTCATAAAGCTTGGCCAGCTCGATCAGCTTCAGATCCACAGAGCGGACCTGCGGGAAATCATCCTCCACGATCTGAACCTGCACGGAACTCATCTTCTGGATGCGCTGCAGAATGTCCAATCCGCGTCGGCCGCGGTTGCGCTTGAGCGCGTCGGAGCTATCGGCGACCAGTTGCAACTCGCGAAGTACGAATTGAGGCACGATCACCTGTCCCTCGATGAATCCGGCTTCGCAGATGTCAACAATCCGGCCGTCGATGATGACGCTCGTGTCGAGAATCTTGGCAGTGCGGCGCTGGCGTTCGCCGGAAAAGAGTCCTCCGAGCGCGGAGAGGTTCAGGACATCGCCTTTGACCGCGCCCAATACAAATCCGGTATAGGCCATGACCAGGAGAAGAGTAAGTTGGAAGAATGAGGCCGAGTGTTTTTCGACCGAGGTCAGGCTCAGCAGGTTGCCGATCATCACTGCGCCCAGGATGCCGAGTGAAGCTCCAAGCCCGGCGCCGATCAGGCGCTTGAGGCTCACTTTTTCCAGCCGCAGCTCGAAAATCACGCAGGCCAGGCCCAACACGAGACCGAGCCCGGTCGCCGGCAACGCGGGCCAGTGAAAAGGACGCAGATGGTAGGTGACGGCGCCAAAGCCTACCACAAACATAGCCCGAACGACCCAAACTTCCCACTTCATGCTTTGTCCCCCTGAGCGCTCACAACTTGCGACAAAGCGCCCGCTTCCGAGCTAGTCCTCGATGTGGACTGGTCTTCGGCCCAGACAACGCACCGGCGCACAAATAGCCGGTATATCATGGCATAAGACGTTTCACACCCTGACTGGAGTATACCACCAGTGATTAACCACCGGCAGGAGACAGGAGGTGTACTACAACAAGATGTAACACGCGTGCTTTCAGTGCCGTTGGGGGACGTAGCCCGGCGGCAGTGCGGCGCCCTCGCCGAAGAAGAAAGCTTCCATCTGCCTGGAGATCAGGTCCTGAGCCTCGCGGGTTGAGGGATTCAGCCTGAACTCATTGATGATCATCTTCAGTTGTTCGACCCACAGGTTCCACGCCTGCTCGGAGACGTTGTCATAGATGCGCTGGCCGAGCTCGCCGGGCCAGGGCGGCTCGTCGAGCCCAGGCAATTCCCGGCCGAACTTGACACATTTCACCATTCGTTGAGCCATTCGTCAGACCTCGATTCTCGTATCGCTTGTCCTGATCGGACCAACAGATTATAGCGAAAAGCCAGTCCCACTCCCTACTCCCCATTCCCTACCTTCGGCCCCACTCCCACATCCCAAACGTCGCCTTCTGGGGCAGTGGATGCCCCACCTGGCGTGCCAGCATGGCGATCTGGCCGCGATGATGCGCGTCGTGAGAGACGAGATAGCCCACGAATCCAGCGGCGTCGGGTTTGAAGCCCTTGATGTGCCCGTCACTGGCGAGCGCAGCAGCCAGAACCCGGTTCAGTGCCTCGTGCGACCTGTCCAGCGCCGCCAGCGTTTCTTCTCGTGTTGCCGTCCGCGGATCGAGCTTTTCGACGGCTTCGCCGCCCGTCGCCTTCAGCCACATACCGCGCACATTGTGGATGTGTGCCGAAATTGCTGCCACCGTACGCCCTTTGCCATCTGGCGGTTCGGCTCGCCAGGCTTCTGCCGGAAGATTTTCGATCAAGTAGCGCGTGATGCGATTGTTGGTGGCGTACATCTCCAGCAGCGCATCGATCGGAACAAACGGCTTGCTGCTTGCTGCCATGAAGAGAACTCCTGCATTACCTTGTTTGCGGACCATATGGTGTTAGCAGTACCGCGCAAGTCGTCATGATCGAGCGGGAAGCGGAAGTCATTCCTGCGACAGGGCAGCATCTGCTAACATCGAAGACGAACCCAGCGACAGCGAAGCGATTGACCGCCATTGGATCACCAGTCGCACACAGTCTTTGGAAGCAACCGGCAAGGAGCCGCAATGAAGTCTTCGAAGCTGACCTCGATCATCATCTCCGCCGTGCTCGTCGCGTCGTCCTGTAACCGCTTGAACACGCACTCCAAAGCATCCGTCGAACGCGCCATCAATACTCATTTGGCGGAGAACCGCCATCTGAAGTCAGGCAGCTTTCAGACCAGGGTGGAAACCGTCGCGTTCAACGGAGATAACGCCGACGCCGTAGTGCGATTCGAAAGCCGCGATACACCCAACCTTTTTGTCGAGGTGAAGTACGGACTGCGGCTCGAAAAAGGCGAGTGGCAAGTCGTCTCAAGCGTGCCGATGAGCGGGCAGGGAGGCGATTCGCACGGTTCGCCTCAGGACCAGAGCTTTGGACCACCTCCAGGCCAGCCCGCGGGATCCGGCGGGGTCGCGCCCCAGCCCAGTCATTGAGATTAGTACGTCAGTTTGTCAGCGCGTCAGTTTCGGTACCTCAGGGGATCGGGGAACCCAACGAGGACCTGATTAACTGACAAACTGAGAAACTGACGTACTGGAGAACTGACAAAGTGACTCACTGCCCCAGATACTCCTCTTCTGCCGCCTTCGCTTTTTTCGCGCGCGCGATCCGGCTGCGAAGCAGTTGGTTAGCGGGATGATTTTTGAGCGGCTCTTCGTACGCCTGCACAGCAAGGTCATATTGACCCGTTTCATAGAACACATCGCCTGCGGCCACTGCCCGCTGAACTTCTGCTGATTCGGTTGCTGAACCCGTGCCCGGGCCACGTTGGGCCGGAGCTTTGGCCGTGCCTGGAGCGGCTTCGCCGCTTGGGGCAGTTACGCCGCCTGCCGCCGGATTCTGTTCCGAGCCGGCCGTCAGGGGCGGTTCGGTGACGGGCGGACGTTGAGTTTGAGGCTGATTCGAGGCTGGCCCAGCGGAGGCCGGCGCTGCGGGCGCGGCACTCGGGCTCGTATTGGACGGGTTCGCGGAGGGAGTCACTTCGGCGTTTGCATCCGGCCGGCTCAAGCTGTGCTCCTGGTCCACCGTAGTCGGAGTCGGCGAATTCCATTGCAGCTGCTTCGATTTGCCGATGAAGAACAGCGCGAGCGCGGCCATCAACACCACGGCGAGGACGGCCAGCGCGCGGCGGCCCCACCCGGCGGGCGGCTGAGGCGCCGGGTGCGTTTTGAAGAGCACGGATGTCGGGCTGCCCAGTTTCGCGGAGCGGAGCGGAGGGACAGATTCTGGCGTGAGAGGTCCGGCGGATGAAATCTCCGCATCGCCAGCGATCCCCGAGGTATCTGCAGGAGGCACGGTTTGGCCGATCACGCGGCCGCCAGGCCGCAGGACGATCGGCGGAGCGGGCGTACCGGCCGGGGCGGCCTCGAGCTCGAGTTCATCGAGAACCTTCGCCGCCTCAATAGCGGATTCCGGCGGCAATAGCAGACCAGCGGGCGGCTCTTTGATTGTCCGTGGGACGGGCTCGATTGCGGAGGTCAGCACGGGCTCGGATGCCGGCGGCTCGGATGCCGGCGGCAGAACAGGTCCAGATGCCGGCTTCGCGGGCGGCATGACTTCGGGCGGCTGCGCGGCTGTCGTCCTTGGGACTGGCGGTCCTGGGACCGCTGGTACGGTTGCCGGAGGCGCCGGCGGCTCGGAGAGAGCTACGGCCGGGATCGAAGCCGCGGGCTCAACAATCGCACGCTCCGGGGCAGGCTCGGGCACCGGCTCCGGCGCACGCTGGGGCGCGCGCTCAGGTGCACGCTCGCGCTCGCGGGCGAATACCGGCACAGGCATCGGTGATCGGTGCTTCTCCTCCTTGAGGGCTGCGGCCCGCGCGGGTCGCCTTGGGCTCACCACCGCTGCCGTGCGTTTAAGCCAGTCGGCGACTACTCTGGCGGTTGATGGCCGCAGTTCACGCCTTGTTTCAAGAAGCTGGCGGATCAGACTCGCTAACGGCGCAGGAATGCTCGCGTCCAGTTCGGGGGGCGTCGAATCCGCATCCACCTGTGCCGCCAGCAGACCGAGGCCGTCGTCCTCCGCCGGCACAGCACTGATCGGTAGCCGCCCGGTCAGCAGTTGGTAGATCAGCACGCCAAGGGCGTAGAGGTCGGCGCGTCCATCCAGGCTCTCGGCCGACCTTGCCAGGACTGCCTCCGGCGCGCAATAGCCCGGCGTCGCAGGCATCAGGCGTTGTAGCGCGCCAGTCCCAGGCGTGAAACTAGAGCGCCCGCCCGACAGGGAGCGACGGATACCGCTCATCCTCATTTGCGCCCTGCCGGGCGCTTCCAAAGTGACGTGCTCCTCGCCGGCGCGGCCGCTGACGGTGATCTGATGCGGGTCGAGATCGAGATAGAGCAGTCCGAAGCGGTGAGCCGCTTCCAGTGCCGACGCAATCTGGCGCGCAATTCCGCATGCGCGCTCCGGTTCGAGGGGTCCTTCGTCCCGCAGCAGTTGATCGAGCGGCCGCCCCTCTCGAGCGTCCGTCGCCATGAAAGGCCGGCCGGCGAATTCTCCGGTCGCTTCAATGCGCGGAAGGTTCGGGTGACTCACCTTGCGGATAAGCTCGCAGATTTCTCCGAACTCGCGCGCCGCCACCGGATCGTCTGCCAGTTCAGCGCCAAGCGCGCGGATCAACCGGGGCTCCTGCCGGTCAACGGTCTCGGCGCGATAGACGGATGTGGTATCGTCCTCGACGTTCTCCACGAGAACGTACCTTTCCTCGATCACCGTTCCCGGCGACCAGGCGGCGGTTTTGACGTCCTCAAGCGTGCTCATTTCCGTTTTGCCGCAAATGCGCTTGTTCCCCTCTGACGCGCGGCTCGTACCCGCTTCCTCAGCCGATTATAGCAGCCTGCCTCACTGTTCGATTGGAGTCAGGCCCGTCAGGCTTCTTCGCGGACTCGAGGTTCGAATCCGGAAT
>JASHQD010000468.1 GCA_030037755.1 Terriglobia bacterium | reverse complement strand
AGCCTTCGGTGCCAGCTATCTGCCCGCCCGCCGGGCGACCGAAGTCGACCCGGCCTCGGCTTTGCGGTGCGAGTGAGGTCCGCTAGCTACCAGTGCTATCATTGAGAGCATGGCCAACCTGAATATCAGAAACGTGCCCGAGCCTGTGCGCAGAGGACTGCGTCTTCGCGCTGCCCGGAAAGGGCTCAGCATGGAAGCCGAGGCCCGCGCCATCCTTGCGGAGGCGGTTCAGCGGGAGAACGGAGAGCCCTTTGATCCCGAGTCGTTGCAGGGCTTTATTCTGGGGCTGTTCAAGGGCAAACCGCCGCGGCTGACCGATGAGCTGATCAAGGAGCGGCGCCGCGAAGTGCAGCGGGAGCTTCGTGCGATGAAGGCGGGCAAGTCTCGCAGGCGTCGCGTGGAAAGGACAAGGTGATCAGCCTCGACGCTTCTGCGCTGCTCGCTTTTCTGCTGCGCGAGCCGGGTCATGAGCGCGTTCGCGAGCTCCTGGCTGAAGCCTGCATGTCTACCGTGAACTTTGCCGAGGTGCTTGGTCGCTTCGCCCGCGAGGGTCAAGACGTGACGCTTATTGCGGAAAGGGTCTTGCGCGCGCCTGTCGAGCTGGTTCCATTTTCGATCGAGCAGGCGGCTATTGCGGCGGCACTGGTGGCTGGTACGCGGGCGGCGGGCCTTTCGCTTGGCGACCGCGCGTGTCTGGCCCTGGCCCGGGAGCGCGGGATCCGGGCGGTTACCGCCGACGGAGCGTGGCGGCGGCTGAAGCTCAACATCGCCATCGAGACGATCCGCTGATCCGGGTGCGACACGACAAAGCGACGCCACTCTGCGTCGCGGACCGGCCGGATGCTACATTGTGGGCGAACGCTTCAAGGGTAGCCGGGAGGACCTGTGAGCAAGACGACGATATCAAAGAACCCGGCTCGAAGCTCTCCCGGCGATGGCAAATCGAGGACGAGCCGGCCAATGCCGAGAACACGTGGAGCTGCGACGAAGTCGTCCCAGGGCAAATCGATCGGAGTTCTGGCCTCTGAGCAGGGCGTAAGCCCGACACGGCTGGAAGATATCCTGGGCCAAGGTTCGGATTTGTGGAAAAGCGATGCGGACGTGGAAAAGTTCGTCGACGACATCTACGCCCGCCGCAAAGAGGATGTTTGAGCTTGATGAACCGTGAGCATTCTGCTGCTTGACACTGACGTATTTTCCTACCTGTTCAAGGGCCATCCTCTGGCCGATGCTTATCGGATTCTTTTCGTGGCTCATTGCGAAGGAGTTCGTTATGAAGACTCTTGCGTTCGCCTTTCTCTTCACAAATGTGGCCGTTGCGCGCACGGATTTCTGGGCGCCGCTGAATCCCCCGCGCGCGCACTACGCGATCGATGAGCGATTCGTCGCCGATCCGCCGCACCTCGAAGGCTCCGAGGCCATCCGGTTTCGCAATAACACCGATCGGCCCATCGGCCGAATCGCGCTCAAGTGGTATGGCGAGATTCTGAGCGTGCGCGCCAATGGCGCGGCGCTGTCTCCATCGCCCGGAAAGTACACGCCTGCGCTTTTCGATCTGCCTGCAGATCTTCCGCCGGGCGGCAAGATCGAGCTCGCGGTCGATTTCCGGGCGCCCATGAAGCTCGATCCAAAAGACGGAGCGGCCATCAATTCCTATCTCAATCCGGTGCTCTGGTGGGGATTCGGGACCCTCGACGATTACGAAGTGCGTCTTCAGGTTCCCGACGGCTACGCGATCGGCACCAGTGGCCGATTCGATGCGCGCTCCGGAACCTGGCGCGGCGAGAACATCCGCGCCTTCGGCCTGTTCATCGGCAAAGGGTACGAGACCGCCGAAGCAGACGCCGGCGACGTGCACGTTCGCGCCGTTTTCACGCCCAAAGGACGTCCCTGCGCCGAATTGGTGATGAAGACCGCGGTCGACGTGATCGGATTTTATCGCCAGCAATTCGGCGTCTACCCGCATCGCTCGCTGACCATCGTGCCGGGAATGGATTATCCCGCGGGCGGATATCCTCCGGCATCGGCGCTCGTCGTCGTCCACGGACAGGAGCGGCTCGCGGATCGACCGCAGTCGTTCTGGCGCTGGATCACAGCGCACGAGATCGGTCACATGTACTGGTCGAACTATGTCCTGGCCCAGGGTGAGGAGTCCCTCACTTGGCTGATGATCGGCCTCGGTCTTCATGCGGATCACGAGTACCTGCGAGTGCGCCATATCGAAGGCGCCGGGCTGCTCGAGGGCAACTACGTGAACGGCGTCCGGCAGGGCTATGACACGACCATGGACGTGACGGAGGAACAAGAGAACGCCATTCAGTGGGATTTCAATAACACCGTGGAGCACGGCAAGAGCATCGCGATGATCAACGCCTTGGAGTCGGTGGTTGGCGCCGATACTTTCGCGCAGATCTACGCTCGTTGCCTCAAGAACTACGCCGGCCGGCAGCTGGGCTGGAGGGAATTCCAGCGGGTTTCCGAGATCGAGAGCGGTCAGGACCTGGGATGGTTTTTCGAGGAGTGGGTGCGCTCGTCGGGCAGCGCCGATTATCGCGTGGATTCGCAAACCTGCACGCCCGGGGGCGGCAAATTCGACTGCACCGTGCGCGTGGAGCGCGCGGGCGCGATGCACATGCCTGTGACCGTGGCGGTGCGATTCGAGGACGGCTCCGAACAGCGCCTCAGGACGGACCGGCTGGCGGACATCGACGAGTTGAGGTTCACGGCCGCGTCGGAGCTTAAATCGGTCGTGATCGAGCCGGATGAATCCGTAGCACTGGCCACCGCGCCGCCGCGGCCCGAGCGCGAAGCAGTGGCGACGATCGGCCAATTGCCGTGGACGGGCGCTGGACCGGCGGCATTGGACGCCTACCGAAAGCTCCGCGATTCGAAAATCGACGATGTCGACACCTGGGCCAAGCTCGGACTGGTGCTCTATGACGGCCAGCACTATCCGGAGGCGCTTGACGTGATGACGCGAGTGGCACAGATCGATGCCGGTCCCGATTGGCGCTTCGCCGCGCTCGTCTGGCAGGGTCACCTGCTGGATCTTCTCGGGCGGCGCGGGGAAGCCGTCGCGGCCTACCAGGAGGCGCTGAAAGTGCCGGGATCGCCCAGCATGCAGCACAGCCAGTACAACCTTGTGATTAACAGGGAGTGGGTCGAAGCCCGTCTCAAAACACCCTTTGAAAGGAAATGACAAAATCGGCGGTGACGCCCCAAGGGCCGCGCGCACGCGGGGTTAAGCACTCTACCTTCCGGCACATGCGATGCGATTGCCTTTTGATTATCGGGCGCGCTATACTGTCTTTGGCGAGAAGTCCGAGTGGGCGAAAGCCCACTTTTTTGTTACATCGCTGAGGGGCGGGCGGGAGGCGATCAAGAATCGCAGCGCGCTACGTGTCGGACTCCGACTCGCCGCAAAGTATGGCCGTCGATATCGAAGCGATACGATCGATGGCGGAGCGGGTTGCAGGCTCCGAGGGCCTCTACCTTGTGGACGTGGAGCTGAAGGGCGGGCGCTCCAACACTTTGCTACGGGTTTATATCGATAAAGCGGGCGGGATCACGCACGGCGACTGCCAGAACGTCAGCGAGCAGCTCAGCGCGATGCTCGATGTTGAGGACCCGTTTCCGGGCAGTTACACGCTCGAGGTTTCCTCGCCCGGGCTCGATCGCGAGCTGCGCAAGCCCAGCGATTATGAGCACTTTGCGGGCCGGCGAGCTCGCGTGATCCTGCGCGAGCCGGTCGAGGGTCAGACGGTCGTGGAAGGACGGCTGGCGGGCCTGGAGGGCGAGCGGGTCCGGCTGGACATGGGAGAAGCGGGAACCCGCGAATTCGATCTGGCAGCGATTTCCAGGACCAAGCTGCTGGTCGAAGGCTGGTGAATTGACGATTTCGATTGACGATTGGCGCCTGATCGGCGGAAAGCGAGACGTAGGCACCAGGTACAATCGGCAATCGAAAATCGGCAATCGGCAATTCTTACGCGCTCCCCGGGGATCGGAAGGTTAAACATGGGCACGAGTCTTCTTTACCAGACGATTGACCAGCTCAGCCGCGAGAAGGGCATCGACACCCAGGTCATCATCTCGGCCGTCGAAGACGCCATCCTGGTCGCTACGCGCAAGTACTACAAGACCGTCGAGGACCTGGAGTCGCACTTCAACAAGGAAACCGGCCAGGTGGAAGTCTACGCGGTGAAGAAGATCGTGGAACAGGTGGCCGACCCCGAGCACGAGATCGCGCTGGCACAGGCCCGGAAGCTCGATCCGCAGGCGGAACTTGAGGGGATGGTCAGGATTCCGAAAGCTACCGACGTCCTGGGTCGCGTGGCCGCCCAAACAGCGAAGCAAGTGATTTTCCAGAAGGTCCGCGAGGCCGAACGGGAAACCGTGTTCACGGAATACAACCAGCGCGTGGGCGAGCTGGTGAACTGTACGGTCAAGCGGATCGAAGGGTCGGACGTGATTGTGGACCTCGGCCGGACCGAGGGCCGCATGCCGCGGCGGGAGCAGTCGCGCCTGGAGACGTATCAGGTCGGTGACCGGCTGCGCGCCGTGATCACCCTGGTTGACCGCGCCGCGCGCGGGCCCCAGGTGGTCGTCTCGCGCGCTGACGGCATGCTGGTTCAGCGCCTGTTCGAGATGGAAGTCCCTGAAATCTACGATGGCACGGTGGTTATCCGGGCGATCGCGCGCGAAGCCGGCGAGCGTACCAAAGTGGCGGTCTTCTCCAAAGATCCGGACGTCGATTGCGTGGGCGCCTGCGTGGGTATGAAAGGCATGCGCGTCCAGTCGATCATCCGCGAGTTGAAGGGCGAGAAGATCGATATCATCGAGTTCAACGAGGACATCCTGGGCTTTGCCGCGAATGCTTTGAGTCCGGCCAAGATCAACCACGTTTCCATACTTGACATGGAGGAAAAGCGGCTGGAAGTGATTGTCGACGATACGCAGCTTTCGCTCGCCATCGGCAAGAAGGGCCAGAACGTGCGCCTGGCGGCGAAGTTGCTCGGCTGGCACATTGATATCAAGAGCGAAGAGGAGAAGCGCCAGGAGATCGAGTCGCAGATGGCCGAGATGGCCCGTCGAGGCGCTTCGATTACCGAGCTGACGGGCCTTGGCGAAAAGACGATCGAGCGGCTGCAAAGCCATGGAATCGAGACGGTGGAACAGCTTGCCGGCATGACTCCCGACGAGCTGACCGAGATCCCGGGCGTCGGCGAAAAGACCGTCGAACGCATCCGCAAGGTCGTGATCGACTACTTCGAAGCCGGTCAGGCCGCCGCCGAGGAACAAGCCCCCGAGTCCGAAGGGGGCGCGGCTGAGACTCCGGCCCCCGAGGCGGTGTCAGAGCCCGCTGCGGAGGCTGAGGGTGAGGCTGCCGCAACCGAGCTGGCCCACGTTGGCCACGAGACTGCCGCAGCTCGGGAGAGTCTGCCGACTGAGGGTGAGAGTGTGGAAGAAGCGGCTGATGTCGCGCCGGAATCGGCCGGCGAGAACCCGGCCGGCGCCGGAGCGGAACATGATGCCGCTGTCGATGCTGAAGGCGGCGCCGAGACCGAGCCGGCTGGCGGTGAGCAGGGTCAAGACGAGGGTCGTTAGTCAGGGATATGAGGAAGCGGGCCTGTGGGCTCGCTGGATTTGAGGTAGTTCGAATAGATGTCGAAGATTCGCATTAACGAGCTGGCGCGTGAACTCGAGGTGAAGAGCAACCTCGTGCTCGATTATCTCAATGAGATCGGGCACGGCGAGAAAAAGTCTCATTCAAGCGCTCTAGAGGATGATCTCGCCGAGCAGGTGCGGCGCCATTTCAGCCAGAATGGCGGCGAGCCGCAGACCGCCACGCCTGCGCGCGAAGCTGCTCCGCCCGTTCCGCCTGCGCCGCCCCCGCCGGCGCCGCCCCCGCCAGCGCCCCCGAAGCCTGCACCCGCGCTCTCGGCTACCGGTCCTGTCGCGTTGCCACCACGTCCGGTTGGGCACCCTGCGACGGCGCCAAAATCCGAAACTGCGGCCGTGAGAACGATTGATCAGATCAAGCAGGACGCGCGCAGGGCGATTCTCGGCGCCC
>JASHQD010000467.1 GCA_030037755.1 Terriglobia bacterium | reverse complement strand
GGCGGTGGACAACTCGGGCAGATTGCCCTTCAGCCGAGCCACTACGTGCAAGCCCAAGTCTCCGGCCGCATGCAGAAATTCGGCGCGAGCATACTCGGCATCGACCACCACGTAGTCGGCGAAGCGCACTCCGAGTTGTCTCACCGCACGCCGCAGCAAGCGCTGCCCGGCGGCGTACTCGCTATCCTGCGGTCCATAAGGCTCGACATCCAGCGGCAAGGTGAGGCCGGTGCCCACGACGCTGATCAAGACCAGGTGATGAAGATAACCTCCGATCTCGCCGTCAGCCTTACGCCAAGGGCAGCAGAGGGAACAGGTTTTGCGGGCACAACGCCCCAGCGTGGTGCCATCCACACTCAGTCCGATGAAGCGACAAAAATCGAAGGCCTTGTTGCGCTTCGCCTGTCGCACGGCCTGAGCCAGCGCGGCGCGGGTGGGAGGAGCCGACAGGCGCTCCGTAAAGTAGGCCAGGGCGTCGTCTCCGAAAGCCCGGCTGACGCCCAAGGCGCGGCGCGCGGAATGCACCAAGGCTTCCACGGCATGAAAAGTGAACTCCCGGAGGACTTGGCCCACCAGCAGCGCCCACAGCAAGGCCGCGGCCGGAATCTGCGGCTGCACCCGACCGTCTCCCGGAGCCTGCAAGTAGGTCTTCAGACCCAGACAGCGCGCCACGTACTTCCGCAGGCGACGTGGCGTGGCCCCTTCATCGTTTCTTCCGCCTCTGCTTTCGAGCCAGCACCAGTAACTGGGCATTGGCCGCCAACACCTCCCGCACCGCATCCTGGAACTCGCGGCCGGCTTGGACGCGATGCCGGACGTCGTCGACCCAGTCCTTGGGGATGTGCTGGACGCGCTTCTGGCCCTGCACCATGAAAGTAAGCGACCAGACCGGGTGGCCATCGCCCTGGGCACAATGGCAAGTGGGCTTGCCGCAACGCAGATGAGATAGGGAGAGAGAACCTGGCAGCAAATCCTCCGGCAGGTGGAAACGACGCACCAACTCGAACTTGCGCTGCCGCAGTCGAGAGGCCAAAGCGCCTTGAGGCTCGATTCTCATCTTATGGTATAACTACCATAAGTTAAACGCCGAAACAAGCCCTTTTCTTGAATGCGAAAATAGGATTCCGGGCAGGTAATCTTGCAGGGCTGGACCGAAAACAGCCTCTCTCAGGCCGAAAACGCGTTATCGCTTAGCCATATTCCGAAACTGCTGAAGCGCGGGCACCTGGTCAGTGCCCCACGACCGGAGGGCGAAGATAGCTCCGACTGAGCACCCTGGTAGCACTTTTCATCGAATCTGGTTGGGTAGTAAGATGGCGAAGGTGATGGAGTTCGCCTGAGAACCACCCGCCAGTTCATGGGTTGATAACTCCTCTTAGCGCTTGACGCGCCGTCGGGAGGGTTCTTGTCTTTTCCCTTTCTCCCTGCATGCTCGTCTAGGCCCGCCTGGGGACAAAGAAGCATCCCGATGGGCTGCTCCAGGTGCCGCTCCGAGAGCCACCTCCTATAAAGCCGTCTTGCGCTCTGTCGACGAATCTCGAGGCACGCTTAATGTATTTGCCAAGAGTTTACGATCCGGCCGCACGCGCCTATCGGGTGCGATACGCCGTTGCGAGTATTCTTCGCGACCAGGTTAGAAACGAGGGCGCATTCAACACTTGTTTTGAGATGGAAGATGCCGAAGAGGTGATTTGCACGATCCTGCGCCGAGGCTTGAAGAATCCGAGGCTGCGCAGGGCGCTGGAACGCAGCCATCTTGTGAACCTTGCCCAGTGGCTTGCCTCGCGCCCTGAGTTCTCAGAGGCCTACTACAATGCTGAGATCCCGCTTCCAGAGAGGGCACTCAAGCACTCTGCGAGGAGGAACCCGACGCGAGCTAAACAGGGCATTCCGCTCAAGCGCCGGTGATACCCTCATCATCGCCTATCTTAAGCGTCAAACCACGCGGTTCAGCGCGCAGGTCGGATGTCGCGAACCTTCCCTTCCAATTGTTCCAATCGGACGAGAGCTGCGCGGACCGCCGACTCTCCCTCAGCACGGGTAACGCGAGCGCGGGTCAACGCTTCATCGGCGATGCGGCTAACTTCGTGCAGCAGCTTGCGAATCTCCGCCTCCAGTCGCCCCCGGCTCTCCTGAACACGGTTCAGAATGTCACTCTGCACCCGGGTGGCGTTGGTTTCGAGCAAGCGAATCAGGAACTGTCGCGCATCGCGATCGATCAAGCGCCTCGCTCCAACCAAGCCCAGAAGAAAATCCGCGAGCCACCGCAACGGCGACGCCGGCTGGGCGATCTCAATCAGGTCAAGAAACGAGAATTCCGAGCGGACCCGAAAGCCCAGTTCGGGATCGAGGGCGTGGGGCATACGCGCCAGTTCGGAAACGCCATGAGCCGCAAGCTGCTTCAGAAAGCTGTTTCCAATCTCGACGAAACGGTCCCCGACTAAGCGGTACTGTTTTTCCGCTTCTTTTTGCTCGGTTTGTAGCCAGGGCGCCACATGCCGCTCGGCGATGTCCTGAGCCACGTGATTGAGGTTACGGCGGTATG
>JASHQD010000466.1 GCA_030037755.1 Terriglobia bacterium | reverse complement strand
GCATCGAGATGCAGCACGCCGGCCCCATCGAGCATCTCGGGCGTGACGCCGCCGGCAGGGAAGTCGAGTCGCTGGTCGCGCTCCCAGAAGATCGTCCGCTCGCCGGTGCTCTCATCGATGGCGATGTGTGAAACGCGGCTGCGCGCGCGCTCGATGCGCCGCAAGTATGTGAGGTCGAGGCGCTCGGCCCGCAGACTCGCCAGTTGGAAGCGTCCGTGATCGTCGCCGCCGACGGCTCCGAGATAACGGGCGCTGAGGCCTAAACGCCGGCACGTGACGAGCGCCGAGGCGACCGAACCGCCGGCCAGCCGGCAGACGTCGCGGATGCGTTGCTTTCCGCCCGGGGCGGGGAAGTGCGGCAGCCGCATCACGATGTCCGTGGCGTTTTCGCCCAGGCCCACTACATCAACTTTACGGTCGCGCAATCCTCGCCTCCTTGGCCGGCCGAATTCCTCTCCGGGTGTGACGCGATACTGTACCGGGGTCAGGGCCGGAGCGCAACGGGTCGGTCGATAGTCGGTGGCCGGTCGGCGGTTGCCAGTTTTTGGTGGGTCCGTTGTCCGTCGGTCGTCAGGAACGTGCGGCTTCCACAGGAACGTCTGATAATATTTCGAGGCTGGTGCCGGAAGTTAACATAATCCGATTCCCACAAAATCCAAGTGTTTTTTCACAGGTTTTTGGCGTCCGGCGTCTCTGCCTGGGGTCAACGGATGCACCTGCGTCGCTGAGATCAACAATGGTCACGGGGCAACTGACCACTGACCACCGACAACTGACAACAACTGACGACTGACAACCGACCAGCCACCGTCAACCGGCAACCGAGAACCGGCTACTGACTACTGACGAGCAATGTGGTACTTTTATGTATTGTCGAGGCATTGTCGGCGCGTCGACATTCGCGATGCCCCTCGTCGAAACCGAAGCCATCGTGCTGAGAACCTACAGGCTGGGTGAAGCGGACAAGATCGTCTCGCTGTTTACCCGCCAGATGGGCCGGATTCGCGCGGTGGCGTCGGGCGCTCAGCGACCGAAGTCGCGGTACGGCGGGTCTCTCGAGTCCATGAGCTACGTCCGGCTTTGGGTCTACGAGCGAGAGAATCGGGACCTGGGGCGGCTGAATTCGGTCGAGATTCTGGAATCCTTCTTCGACATGCAGAAGGATTACGCGACCCACATCGCGGCGCAGTTCGTGGTGGAAGTCGCGGAACAATTGCTGCCCGAACGCGAATTGAACGAACGCGCCTTCCGCTTGCTGCTGGTCGTGCTGCGCGCTCTGAAGCAGTTTCGCGAAATCGACCGGCCGCTGGTCTATTTCGATTACTGGATCCTGCGTCTGGCCGGGTTTCTGCCGGACCTGACGGTGTGTGCGGAGTGTGGCCGCCGCTTTGAGACCGACGCAGCATACTACGCGGAGCGACTCCCCGGCCTGGTTGGACCGGAATGCCGCAAGGGCCTGGCGGCGGGCGCGCGGCCAATGTCGGCGAAGAGCCTGGCGGAAGTTCAGCGAGCCTGCGCGGCGCCGCTCGATAAGTGGATGGCCGAACCATCCAAACCCAACGGAATAAGTGCGGTAAGGGAGCTTCTTGAATCTATAGTTGAAGCTCAAGCCGAGCGGCGCCTGATGACTCGAGGCCTGCTGGCGGAAGTCACGTAGAGAGGGAGTCCATGCGGAAGACCAACGGAAGCGTGACCTTGATTCTGGCGCTGATCATGTTCGCCGTTGCCGTCGTGCGCTGGTTCATGAAGGGCTGGATGCAATCGCTTGGCGTGTCAGAGACGGTCGGTTCACTGCTGATGAGCGTCAACATCGTGCTTTTGATCGGGCTCGTGATTCTCTTCGCGCGCGAAGGGCGTCTGGCCGGAGGGCGTTACTGGAGCGCTGCAGGCTGGTTTATCGCGTTGGCCGTCTGGGAGCAAGTCCTGGTGATCTCCGGCATTTTGCTCGCGGCGCGCACCGGTGTTTCGACCTATTATTCGGAAATGATCGCCGCGCACAAGGAGCTCCCGCCGGTGCAGCATGCGCTTTCACACGCCGTGGCGTTGGTGTTTGTGGCGGCCCTGGGACTGCTGCTCGGATGGCTGGTGTACTGGGTGGCGAAGCGAGGACGGACCGCGGTCGCGAGCGTGGCTGCGTGACCTCTTAAGGCAGAAATCAGAAGGCAGAAGGCACGCGACGGAAGGATATAGATGAGTCGACAGACGGGAGATGGAGCGAGACTACGGTTTCTGACTTCTGACTTCTGACTCCTGATCTCAACCATGGAATCCCTCAATTTCCAAAACATGCTCGCCTCGCTCAGCCGCTTCTGGGCAGACCAGGGTTGTGTGATCGCTCTGCCTTACGACCTCGAAGTGGGCGCAGGGACGATGTGCCCGGAGACGTTCCTGCGCGTACTGGGTCCGAAGCCTTGGAAAGTGGCCTACGTCCAGCCATCGCGGCGTCCGGCCGACGGACGCTACGGCGAGAATCCCAACCGTCTGCTCAAGCACACGCAGATGCAAGTAATCCTGAAGCCGCCCCCGGCCGACATCCAGGACGTTTACCTCGCGAGCCTCGAATCGCTGGGCATCCGGCTCGCCGATCATGACATCCGCTTTGAAGAGGACAACTGGGAAGCGCCGACGCTTGGCGCCTGGGGAATCGGATGGCAAGTGATGCTCGACGGGCTTGAAATCACGCAGTTCACGTACTTCCAGCAGTGCGGCGGTCTTGACCTTGATCCCATCAGCGTTGAGATCACCTACGGGCTCGAGCGGATCGCGGCCTTTCTGCAGAATGTGCCTTCGGTCTACGACATCCGCTGGAGCAACGATCACAGCTACGGCGAGATGAGACTTGAAGAAGAACTTGAACTTTCGGTCTACGATTTCGAGGCCGCGTCGCCGGTGGCCTGCCGGACGCTCCTCGACACCTACGAGGCCGAAGCGCTGCGGCTGCTCGGTTCGTACAAGGATCTGAAGACGGCGGAATCGAAAAAGCGATTCCCGCTGCGCAAAGTCTATGAGCTTTGCCTGAAATGTTCGCACCTGTTCAACATCCTCGACGCGCGCGGCGCGATCAGCGTGACGGAGCGCGTGGCGCTGATTGCCCGCATTCGCAAGATGGCGACCCAAGTTGCCCGAATCTACGTGGGGCGGCTCACGCCCCAGGCGGTCGAGACACCGGTGGAGGCGCAGCCCGCATGAACGGATCGACGGTACCACTACTCGTCGAGGTCGGCTGCGAGGAGATCCCGGCGCGCTTCCTGACGGATGCCGAGCGGCAGTTCGGCGAGCGGTTGCTTGACGCGCTTCGCGACGGACGGCTGCTACCGGTCGTGCCCGAATCGCGCGCCAACGGCAAGGGATCAACTCCGAACTCCGAACTCCGAACTCCGAACCCTGGAACGACCTACTCAACCTCGCGCCGCCTGGTCGCTTACATACCATCGGTTCTCCCGAATCAGCCCGATCTTGAAGAGCAGGTCATGGGTCCGCCTGCGAAGGTCGGGTTCGACGCTGCTGGCAAGCCGACCCGCGCCGCCGAGAGCTTCGCCGCCAAGGCCGGGGTCGATGTTAGTGAACTACTTCAGGTGGAGACGGCCAAGGGGCTCTATCTCGCGGCCAACAAGACAACTCCCGGCAGGACCGCCGCTGACGTCCTTGCCGCCGCGCTGCCGGACGTAATCGAGTCCGTGACGTTCCCCAAGAGCATGGTCTGGGAGAGCACCGGCGTGCGATTCGTCCGGCCCATCCGGTGGGTGCTGGCGTTGCTCGGTGAGGGTGATCGGGCTCGCCCCATTCGTTTCGACATCGCCGGCGTCATATCGGGAAGCGAGAGCCGGGGACACCGCGGGGCAGGCGGCAACGCGCTCGAAGTTCACAGCTTTGCCGATTACGCCCAGAAGCTTCGAAAGCACTTTGTGGAGTTCGATCCGGAGAGCCGCCGCCAGTCGGTGCGGTCGGAAGTTAATGTAGTACTTGAAGCATGGCAGGAAGCGGTGCCCGATCCCGACCTTGAGGAATGGGTGGTGAACTCCACCGAGTGGGTGGCGGGTCTGCGCGGCGGCTTCGATCCGCGATTTCTTGAATTGCCACGCGAGATCCTGGTGACTGTCATGCGCGATCACCAGAAGTACTTCGCCGTGGAGGATCGCGAGGGCAAGCTGCAGCCGTATTTCGTAACGCTGCTGAATCGCGACCGCGACTCGAGGGGAGTGATCCGTGCCGGGCACGAACGCGTGCTGAAGGCGCGTTTTTCTGACGCTGAGTTCTTCTGGAATGCCGACCAGAAGGTGCCGCTCTCGCAGCGTTACAGCGACGGTTGGCTCGAGCGAGTCACCTATCAGGCGAACCTGGGTGACGAGGGAAGCTACGCCGCGAAGATACGGCGGATGAGGCTGATAGCGGAGCAGCTTAGTGTAGAACTTGAAGGGCAGGGAAGGCTGGATGGCGGGCAGCGCGCTCACGCCCTGCGCGCGGTCGAGCTTTGCAAGTGCGACCTCACCACCCAGATGGTCCAGGAGTTCACGGAACTTCAGGGCGTGGTGGGCGGACTCTACGGCCGCGCGCAAGGCGAGCCGCCCGAGGTCGCGAATGCGATCTACGATCACTACAAGCCCGTCAACATCGAGGACGAGTGCCCGCGTTCGGTGGCCGGGGCAATCGTGTCGCTGGCCGACAAGCTCGACGCTGTGATCTCGGGCTTCTCCGTCGGCCTTGAGCCGACCGGTTCGAGCGATCCATTCGGGCTGCGGCGGGCAGGGAATGGGATCGTCAAACTGTATGTTGAGACCGTGCCTGGACTGCGGTTGTCGCTCGGCGACCGGCCCGGCGGAAACATGCTGGAGTTCTTCCGGGAGCGAATCGAGTTCTATCTTCAAAGCGTCGGATTGCGGTACGACACCGCGCGCGCGGTGCTGAGCGATCAGGCATCACGCGGCTGGCAGGTCCCGTCTGATGTTCTCGCGAGAGGGCGCGCGCTCGAACAGGTGCGCGATACTGACGATTTTCAGGCGCTGGCCGCCGCGGCGAAGCGCACGCGGAACATCCTCACCAAGTCGGCCAAGGCGGAGGATTTCGGTGACAATAAGAAGGTCAATCCGGATCTCCTCAAGGCTTCCGAGGAGCTCGAACTTTACAGCGCTTACCAAGCGGCACGCAGTGAGTTGGGTAGCTTTGAAGCGGCGCTCGATTATGCCGGAGCTTTGCGCCGGCTGGCTCAGTTGCGTCCTTATGTCGACCGGTTCTTTGACAAGGTCATGGTGATGGACTCGGATTTGGCCGTCCGCGCCAATCGCCTCCGGCTGCTGAGTGAGCTCGACGCGCTGGCGTTCCGGCGCTTCGCCGATCTGTCGGAGATCGAATCAGTATCGGGAGGCACTGAGGCTGGGAACGGTTGAAGCAGGCGTGTCAGGGATCACAGAAATCGGGGTAGGAGCGAGCTGAAAATCGAGTACGGAGCTGATTGTTTGCTCCGGAATGTCGGCGCGTCGACATTGGAAAAGCGGTTGGCGGCGATCGGTTGCCGGTAGTCGGTCACCGGTTTGCGGACCCAAGCGAAATTCAGCCGGACAAGATGATCGGCATCGTGAACCGGCAACCGACGACCGGCAACCGAGAACCGATTTGGAACCTCCGAATTGAAAAGGAGCCTCTTTATGGATAAGTACGTTTACTATTTTGGCGGACGCAAAGCGGAAGGCAACGGCAAGATGAAGGACGTGCTGGGCGGCAAAGGCGCCGGCCTTGCCGAGATGACCAACGCTGGTCTGCCCGTCCCCCCCGGATTCACCATCGCCACCTCGGCCTGCCGCCTCTATTTCGAGTCCGGCAACCACACGCCTGAGCAGATTACCCGCGAATATTCGCAGGCGTTGGAGCGCCTGGAAAAGGAACTCGACCTGAAGCTCGGCGATCCGGAAAAGCCGCTGCTCGTGTCGGTGCGCTCGGGTGCGATGTTCTCCATGCCCGGCATGATGGACACCATTCTGAACCTCGGCATGAACGACAAGATCGCCGAGGCTTTCGCGGAGAAATCCGGCAACCCGCGCTGGGCGTACGACAGCTATCGCCGCTTCATCCAGATGTTCGGCAACGTCGTGCTCGAGATCGACAAAAGCAAGTTCGAGCACATTTTTGACGGGCAAAAGAAGAAGCGCCGCGTGAAGCTCGACACGGACCTGACGGCAGACGACCTGAAGCAGGTGATCGCCGGGTACAAGCAACTGGTGAAGAAGGAAACCGGCAAAGACTTCCCGCAGGAGCCGCGGACGCAGCTCGCCATGGCGATCGAAGCAGTCTTCCGGTCCTGGTACAACCCGCGCGCGGCGACTTATCGCCGCATGAACAAGATCGCGGACGATCTCGGCACGGCGGTGAACGTCCAGGCGATGGTGTTCGGCAATATGGGCGAGACGTCGGGCACGGGCGTCGGATTCACGCGCAATCCTGCTACCGGCAACAAGGAATTCTACGGCGAGTTCCTGATGAACGCCCAGGGCGAGGACGTGGTTTCCGGCGTGCGCACTCCCGTCCACATCACCGAGCTGGAGCGGGTGAATCCTGAAGCCTACAACCAGCTTCGCGAGATCACCACCCGCCTGGAGAAGCACTATCGTGACGTTCAGGACTTCGAGTTCACCATTCAGGAAGGCAAGCTTTACATGCTGCAGACCCGCAGCGGCAAGCGCACGGGTCCCGCGGCCGTGAAGATCGCGGTCGACATGGTGAAGGAAGGCCTGATCTCGCCGCAGGAAGCGTTGCAGCGCGTCGAGCCCGGGCAACTCAATCAGCTCCTTCATCCAGTACTTGATGAATCCAAGGGTTTGAATGTGATCACCACAGGGTTACCGGCATCGCCCGGAGCGGCCGTCGGACACGTCGTGTTCACCGCGGACGACGCCGTGGAGAAGGGCGCGGACAAGAAATATCCCGTGATCCTGGTGCGCGGCGAGACGGTCCCCGACGACATTCACGGCATGGAAGTGGCACAGGGGATTCTCACCTCCCGCGGCGGGATGACGTCCCATGCGGCCGTCGTGACCCGAGGCATGGGCAAGCCCTGCGTGGCGGGCGCCGGCGAATGCGAGGTCGACGAGAAAAAGAGGGTGCTGCGCGTCGGATCGAACGTCATTAAGGAAGGCGACTGGCTTGCTCTGGACGGATCAACTGGCCGTGTGGCTCTCGGGCAGGTGCCCACGAAGGAGCCCGATCCCTCGAGCGGCGACTTCGCGGAATTCATGAAGTGGGCCGACGAGAGTCGCGAGTTGGGCGTCCGGGCCAATGCGGACATTCCACGCGACGCGACCGTCGCGCGCAAATTCGGCGCCGAGGGCATCGGGCTGTGCCGCACCGAGCACATGTTCTTCGCGGAAGACCGGCTGCCGCACATGCAGCGTATGATCATGGCGTGCAAAGACACCGCTGATCCCAAGGAAGCCAAGGCGCTCGAGAAGGAACGTCGCGCGGCGCTCTCGAAACTGCTGCCCATGCAGCGCAAGGATTTCTTCGGCCTCTTCAAGGCGATGAACGGGCTGCCGGTCACCATCCGGACGCTCGATCCGCCGCTGCACGAGTTTCTCCCCAAGCGCGAGCAGTTGATGGTGGAAGTGGCGGTCCTCGAAGCGACCGGCAAGAAAGGCAAGAAGTTCAGCGATGCCAGGAAGATGCTGGAAATAGTTGAAGGTCTGCATGAATTCAATCCTATGCTGGGACTGCGCGGGTGCCGCCTGGGGATTCTTTATCCGGAGATCACCGAAATGCAGGCGCGAGCCATCTTCGAAGCGGCTTGCGATTGCAAGAAGCAGGGGATCGATGCCAAGCCCGAGATCATGATCCCGCTGGTAGGCGACGTCAAAGAACTGGCGTTGCAGAAGGAGATCGTGGTCAAGGCCGCCAAAGATGTCTTCGCCAAGAAGGGAATCGAGGTTCCGTACCTCGTGGGCACCATGATCGAGTTGCCGGCGGCGGCGCTTTCTTCCGAAGAGATTGCGGGTGAGGCGGAGTTCTTCAGCTTCGGCACCAACGATCTCACGCAGACCACCTTCGGACTCTCGCGCGACGACTGCGCCAAGATCATCGCGGCCTACATCAAGCAGAAGATCTGGCCGAGCGATCCTTTCGCGCAGATGGACCCGAAGCGCGTGGGACGATTGCTCAAGATCAGCACTTCCGAAGGCCGCAAGGCGCGGACGAATCTGAAGGTCGGCATCTGCGGCGAGCACGGCGGCGATCCGTCATCGATCGAAATCTGCGCCGAGGCGGGCCTCAATTATGTGAGCTGCTCGCCGTACCGCGTGCCGATCGCGCGTCTGGCGGCGGCGCAGGCGGCGCTGAAGCGGGCGGAGGCGGCAGGGCCGAAGAAGATGTATTCCACGGCCTAGCTGGCGTGCCGAGGGCTTCGAGAAGTGACGAGTGACAAGTGGCGAGACGAGTTGACGGTCGATAGTTGAGAGTCGACAGTTGATAGTTGAGAGTCTCAGATCGCGAGGGACCGCGGCGAGCCGCCGTAAGCGGCGGTCCCTCGCCGATTTCTCAGGCCTCGGCTTTCATCTTGGGTCGCCGACCGTCGTTGTTCGCGAATTAGGATCCTCTCCAAGCGGCTGACTGTTAACTGTCAACTGTTGGCTGTCAACTTGCTCTCCGAGCCAACTCAAGACCTAAAGCTCCGGTTTAACTATTGTCGACGCGCCGACACTGCAGGACGGTACGCCTGGATGCGTGGGCCGCTGGTATTCGCCCGTCATTTTTTGGGGTGAGATGTGCTGAACGCGAACTTGCCCATGAGAAGCCGTGCCTCATCGCTGTCGACCGGCTCAAGCTTGACTTTTGCCGGCCCCCTGTCTCGCCGAAACGAGTCAGTTGCCGAGAAGTAGTAGGCGCCACCGGGTTCAGCAGTGAAATGCAGCGCTGCGGCCTCGTGCCCTTGGCCCACCACCGCCGTCGATTGCCAGGCCGTGCACAGATGATGTTCGCCCGGCTCAATGGTGACATAGAAGTACGAATTCGCGTGCGTCGCTCCTACCCACGTTCCGTCGATTCCCCATCGGGTGGTCGGCCGCGGCATGGACTCGAAATAACGGTCGTCTTCGAGAAAGTAAACGACCGACTTTCCGGCCTCCGGTTGCACGAACGGGTGCCGGTCCTCTGTACTGACCGCGAATTTTGCGCCGTCCGGGCCGCAACCCGGAACGGTCGGGATGGCGGTCTCGGGATTCTGAGCGCCAGCCGTCAAGGCCAGGAAAAGCGCAGCGACAAGAATCTGCATACCGATCCTCCGTTCGAAAGCTGTCCAGGGCTTTTCCGGGGTGTGCCGCTGGCGAAGCCAAATATGCTTTAATTGTATCCCAAGCTCAGAGAGGACGTGCAATCTCGGTAGCGACTCGGCGCAACCCCAATCGGCCAAAAAGTGGCAAGTGGCGAGTGGTCAGTGGCGAGCCCCAGAGACTTCGTAGCGGGAGAAGGAAGTAGACATTGGTAACATAAGAGGCCACCGACTGGACGGAGGAAACTGCAGCGGGAGAACGAACCCCAGAGAAGACTGAGACGGAAAGCTTAATCCGTCTTTATGGCCTCCGTGCCCTCCGTGTTGAAAATCTTTTCTGAAATGCCAAAACGAGACGACAAATCCGCCAAGCCCACCAGCCCCGCGGTGACTCTCATCTGCTGGAACGCCGCCGAGGGCAGGGAGCGTGCCGGCTGGCTGCAAAAACAAGGATTTAAAGTAATACTTGAAGTGGAATCGCGCCAAGGCCCCGCGATCCTGCGCCGTCTGCGCGAGAATCCGCCCGCCGCTCTCATCATCGACCTTAGCCGTCTCCCGATGCAGGGCCGCGACGTCGGTCTCGCGATACGGACCGGCAGGCAGACGCGCCAGATACCGCTCGTCTTCGTGGACGGCGAGCCGTCGAAGGTCGAGCGCGTCCGCCAGACCCTGCCCGACGCGGTTTACACAACTTGGAGCGGGGCGGGCGCTGCCTCGAAGCGCGCGATCGCCCAGCCTAATCCCGACCCCGTCGTGCCAAGCTCAAATCTGGCCGGATACTCGGGCACGCCGCTGCCAACGAAGCTCGGCATCAAGCCTGATAGTTCAATAGCATTGCTCGGAGAACCTGAAGGATTTGTTGAAATCCTTGATCCGCTTCCAGCCGGCGTCGAATTCACCCATCGTATTGTTTCCGCAACGGCTATCGCGCTCTGGTTCGTGCGCTCCGCCGCCGAACTCGCCTCGCGACTCGACTCCGTCGCGGCGCAGGTGACTGCTGCCAAGTCATGCCGACTTTGGATCGCGTGGCCCAAGCGTACGTCGCGTCTCGCCGGCGACGTCAACGAGAATCTCATCCGCACGACGGCCCTGGCGGCGGGGCTGGTCGATTACAAGGTCGCGGCCATTGACGCCGACTGGTCGGGGCTCCTGTTCGCTCCGAGGAAAGGGCCCTGACCTTTAGCCCCGAACCTCTGGCACCTGGATGAGCCGTTCTTGATTCTACACATCGAACTGTGTAACATGCTGTGTGGAGGCATTTCATGGCGACGAATCTTGCTATCGATGACCGCCTGATCGGGGAGGCGCAGAAACTGGGTCGACACCGCACGAAGAAGGAAGCCGTGAACGCGGCGCTTGACGAGTACGTCCGGCGCCGAAGGCAACTGGAAATTCTCTCCCTTGCGGGCACCATCGAGTACGATGACGGCTACGATTACAAGCGTGAGCGGCGCCGGAAGCGAATATGAACACGCTGGTCGACACTTCGGTGTGGTCGCTGCTGTTGCGCCGAAAACCCCAAGCTCTGAACGCGCAGGAACGGGCGATTGTGGCCGAAATCGAGGAGTTGATTCGGGAGGGCAGGGCGCAGATCATCGGCATTATACGGCAGGAGCTGCTTTCCGGGCTCAAGACGCCTCAGCAGTATGAGAAACTCCGGGCTGCGCTTCGTGCCTTCTCAGACGAGCCCGTAGACACAACCGATCATGAGGACGCCGCCAAGGCCGCGAACGATTGCCGGGCGCGAGGCGTCACTTGTTCTCCGGTGGACGCGCTGATTTGCCAAATCGCTCTTGCACGCCAATGGGCGATATTCACTACCGATCCAGACTTCACGAATTACGCGAGGGTGATTCCTCTCAAACTCCATATTCCACGGACCTGATCGATACGGCTGGTGTTCGCCCGGCAATATGGCATTCAGGACAGGATCGTCCCCTGAGTCCCTAGCCCTGATCCCGCTCACTTCTGCCTCTCGGAAGCCTTGAGCTGGTCTTCTTGCAACTTGAGGGGCCAGACCGACAACCGAAAACCGCCCACCGAACCGCTTGCACGCCCCTTACCGCCTGTGCTAATGTCGGCGCGCCGACAATGAATAACCTAGCCATCGACACAGAGGGCCTTACCCGCCGCTTTGGTGAACTCGAAGCGGTACGCGAAGTCAACCTGCGCGTGGAAGCCGGACAGTTCTTCGGATTCCTGGGGCCAAACGGGGCGGGGAAATCGACCACCATCAAGATGCTCACCGGGCTTCTCGAGCCTACTGCGGGACGCATCCGGATTCTCGGGCTCGATCTCGAGGCCGAGCCCATCGCTGTCAAAAGCCAGATCGGCGTTGTCCCGGAAGGGCTCGCCCTCTTCGATCGCCTCACCGGGCCTGAATACCTGAACTTCGCCGGGCGCATGTACGGCCTTGATCGCGCCACCGCCGCCGAGCGAGCTCAGGAGCTGCTCGAGTTCATGACCCTGGCCGATCAACCGAAGAAGCTCATTGTTGACTACTCTCACGGCATGAAGAAAAAGCTGGCCATGGCAGCGGCGGTCATCCACGGTCCCAAAGTACTCTTCCTGGACGAGCCTTTCGAGGGCGTGGACGCCATCGCCGCCGGAACGCTCAAGGCCATGCTGAATCGCATGATCGTGCGTGGCGCCACCATCTTCCTGACGTCTCACGTGCTGGAGATTGTGGAGCGGTTGTGCACACATGTGGCCATCATCTCGCGCGGCCAGCTTGTGGCGCAGGGATCGATCGACGAGTTGCGTTCAGGCGTGGCGGCGCGCCATGACGACGGGCACAAGGCAAGCCTCGAGCAGATATTCCTCGACATTGTTGGCGGCGAGCGCGTCGTCGCTCCGGAATTGTCATGGCTGGAATGACCGCACCGAGCTTCGCGGCGGGAAGGCAGGAGCAACTCCGGCTGGTAGGCTGGCTGCGTTGGCGTCTGTTCGTCAACGGGCTGCGGACCCGCCGGGGCAAGGCCGACCTGGCGTCGAAGATCATCGTCGGCATATTTGTCGGCGGCATCGTGCTTGTCGTCGGGCCCTTGATCGGTATGGGCGCCTGGTACGGCGTTCATACCAGCCAGCCGTTCGTCATTCCCGGCGAACTGTGGGCCATCTTCGTGGTCTGGCTGATGCTGCCCATTTTCGTTTCCGGATTCGGTGCCGAATCCGATCCCGGGTCGCTGCTGCGATTTCCTCTGCGCTATTCCGCGTTCCTGCTGCTCGCGCTCGCTCATGGCGCGTTCGATCCTGTAAGCGTGGCCGCGTCCTACTGGCTGCTGTCGATGCTCGTCGGGATCGCAATCGCATCACTGGGCGCAGCCGCGTGGGCTCTGCCGGCCCTGGCGGGCTTCGCGCTTTTCAATCTGCTGCTCAACCGCGTGATCTACGCCTGGCTGAGTCATTGGCTGGCGAAGCGACGCACGCGCGAGATCCTCGGGCTGGTCTTTCTGCTCGTAATGTTCAGTTTCCAGCTCTGCGGCCCGCTGACGCAGCGTTACGGCAAGACGGCGATGCCCATGCTGATGCGGCTGGTTACCTTCGGACGCTTCTTTCCGGCAGGCCTTTCTGCATCGACGATTGCGGCGGGTCATGCGGGCGGATTCGCGGGCGCTCTGATGGATCTGGCTGGTCTCGCGGGCTACTGCATCCTGTTCGCATGGGCGCTTTCGATCCGGCTGCGCGCGGAATACCGGGGGGAACTGGTGAGCGAAGCGCGAGTGGAGAAATCCGCCGCGCCCACCGCGGTGCGCGAAGGCTTCAGCGTGGCGGGGCTTTCGCCGACCGTCGCCGCGCTGCTCGAGAAAGACGTGAAGTACCTGATTCGCAACACGACGATGTTCTTCACGCTGGCCGTGCCCTTCATCCTCGTGGTCGTCATGAGCCTGAACAAGGGGACCGCACAGAATGCAGGGCCGTCGTTCATGCGTTCCGGTTCCACCGTCTTCCCGTTGAGCGTCGCGTACGTGATGCTGGTGCTGGTGGGATTTGCCTACAACGCGCTCGGCTACGATGGCGCGGGTCTCAGCGTGCTGTTCGCCGCGCCGGTCAGGTTTCGTGATGTAATGGTCGCGAAGAACCTGCTCCACACCCTGATGGTTTCGGTGGAGTTGTTGCTGATCGCCATACTGGATTGGATCGTGGTGGGCCCAGTGCGCGCGAAGATCCTGCTGCTCACGCTGCTCGGCGCGGCCGGCGCTATCCTGGTGAACCTTGCCATCGGCGACCTGATGTCGTTGTACTTTCCGCGCAAGCTCAACTTCGGCCAGATGCGGCGACAGCAAACGTCGGGCCTCTCGATTCTCGTCAGCCTGGGCACGCAGGTGGTGCTCTTTGGTCTGGCCGCCGGACTTTACCTTCTGTCGCACGTCACGGGAAATCTCGCCTGGTGCGGAATCGGATTTCTGGTGCTGGATGTCATCGCGGTTGTGCTCTACCGCCAGGTGCTCGCGTCTGTCGATGGGATCGCGTTGAAGCGCCGCGATGCCTTGGTCACGGAGCTGTGCCGTTGAACGCTGAGCGTTTTAGCCGAGCCGCAGAGGCCGAGCTCAAGAGTTCAGGGTAATCTTGATGACATTGGCGTAGTCTGTTGGTTTTGCAGGTGGTTTCTCGATCGCCAGCATGTCTTGGGTGTGCGTGTAATGGAGCCGATGCGTGTCTCCGAGCATGGCAACCGAGGCGATCGATTGCTGGGGCAGTCCCGCAACCGTCCCCGAACCCAGGGACTGAATCACGAAGTCCGCATCGTCCTCGTCGGGCCAGCCGAACGCGATCACGTACACGTTGTTACCGCGCTGTGTAAACCGGAAGTCGCTGGCGGTGAATTGAGGCTCGTCCTTCTCGCCGAACTGGCCCGCCTGGAACTGCGTTGGACCTTCGCCGTACGTCAGCCCTAACGGACGCGTCCCGTAGATCGCCTCACCGTTTACGTCCAGCCATTTTCCGATTTCAAGCAGGGTTTGCTGCGCTGCTTCGGGAATCGTGCCGTCGGGCTTGGGTCCGACGTTGAGCAGCAGGCAGCCGTTCTTGCTCACGATGTCCACCAGCTCGCGCACGATAAGGCTCGGCGTCTTGTAGCTGTCGTCCTGGATGTAGCCCCACGACTTCCAGCTGATCGAGGTGTCGGTCTGCCACGGATCCTTTCGCGTCTGATCGAGGAGGCCGCGTTCGATATCAAGCACAGCAGCGTGCGGCGGATAGGCCTCATGCTTATAGTTCAGGACGACCTCGCGTTGCCAGTCCTCGGCGTGGTTGTAATAGTAGGCGGCGAAGGCCTTCCGATTTGGCTCCCACTCGGGGCCCTCGAAGCAGAAGTCAAACCACATCAGGTCGGGTTTGTAGTCATCCACGATCTGGGTCGTTCGCGCGAACCAATCTTTGAGGTATTCCGGAGGGACGGTCTGGCGCAACTCCCCCTTCTCGCCCGTGGGAATCGGGGGCGTGGGCGCATGAGGATTACCATAAAGCCCTGAGTACTTTGGATTGTCAGTGTCAAAGTCTTTCTCGAAGGTATAGTAAGACCAATCGAAGGCGCGGTGTGATGAAACGCCGAGCTTCAATCCCTGGTCGCGAACGGCGCTCGCAAGTTCGCCCACGACGTCGCGACGCGGGCCCATCTTGGCAGCGGTCCAAGCCGTGTAGCGGCAGTTGTACATGGGGAACCCGTCGTGGTGTTCGCCGACCGGAACCACGTACTTGGCCCCGGCACGCTTGAACAACCCCGCCCAGGCGCCTGGATCCCAGTGCTCTGCCTTGAACATGGGGATGAAGTCTTTGTAGCCGAAGGTTGACTGTGGTCCCCAGTGCTGCCGGTGCCACTCGAACACGGGATCCTCGCGGCGATACATCAGCCGTGGATACCACTCGCTTTCGTGAGCCGGAACTGAGTAGACGCCCCAGTGCAGGAAGATCCCGAATTTCGCGTCGCGATACCAGTCGGGCACCTGGTATTGGCTCAGCGAGTCCCAGTTGGCTTCGTACTTCTGAGGCGCGGCGACGGTCGGCCACGCAACTGTCCGCGCTCGCGAGGATACGCCTGCGGCGGCCCAGCCTGCGGCGCCCAAAGCGGCGCTCTTCAGAAAATCGCGCCGGCGATGATCGAAGGACATGAGTGCTCCTTGAAAGAAAACGATCGAAGATTGCTGTGAACGTGAATTATAGCCGATGAAGGGCGAATGTCGGCGCGCCGACGATTTTTTTCGCGAGTCGACAGTCGACAGCTAACAGTCGACCGGCTGCAAGCGGCCTAAGAAACAGGGTCCCCGCCAGCCATCCCCATGTCCCCCGGGCGCTACGATTCCCGAGTTGTCCGAATGTGGGAGTCTGCTAGGGATGCGCTACCCGATCTAGTGGGCTTGTCGTCAGCAAACCCACACGGACGGCTCACTGACCCTGCGCGCCAATGGGAGACACGGGTAGTTGGCGGCAAAGTCCCGAGCCACGATCGGGGAAGCGAAGCGTCTCGGCACAGTTTCCTCAGGAGAACCGGCGCTCATGGAGCGGCGCTACAGCAACGTTTTCCCAAGCTTCCGAAATCCTCTTAAGTTACGTTAGAGGGCTGACACCGGCCGCGAGCTGTGAAAGTACTTCTTGTAAGCCTTGGTCCAATCGTCCGAAATGTCGCGCTGCGCCTCGGGAAGGCTTACACTTCCCTCGCAGACCAGCTGCCGCAGGCGATTCTCAAGCTCGTCCTTGACGTGCGCGTTCCATCCAACACTGGAATACGGTTCCGGCCAAACGTTTTGAATATCTGGCGTGCCTCCAAGTGACGGCGGGATCAGATAGTCGAGCTGGTAGTCTTTAGCACGGGAGTCTGTGATGCCATATTCGCGAAGAACGCCCTGCTGCACGGACGCGGGTATCAGCGAGGCCGGATCATTGTCATCGGCCGTGCAAACGTCCTGCTGGGCGACGGACCGCACGGCTCCCGGCGTCAAAGCCCGGTCGGGGAAAACTCCTGCCTTGCGCGCGGCCAACGAATATCGCTGCTCGGACCGGCGATAACGGGTGCCCCCGAAGACCAGGACGCCCAGCAGCATCGCAGCCAGAGCGTACTTCCACCGGGTTCCGATGACCGCAAAGCCCGCGACGGCAAGCCATCGCCTGAGAGGAGAAATCCGTCTCGACTCCCGCAGGCGGGCTTTCAGCAACGCGCGGGGACCCTCGGCGGGCGGCAAGCGCGGACCCAGGTCTGCATGATGGGCGTGAACGAACGCGCCGATGGTCGATTCCAAGTCGCCGAGACGCGTGCGGCAATCCCAGCACGCCGCCAGGTGCGCGCGCGCCTCATCGGCTTCTCGTGCCGGCAGTTCGCCGTCGGCAAGACACACTAGAACTTCGTCCGATAGATGGCAATCGCTATCGATCATAGCCGTACCTCTCATCCGCGCGCGCCAGGCGCGCCAGAGACCGGGTCAGTGAGTTTGATACCGATCCCTGAGAGATGCCGAGCGTTTGCGCGATCTCGCGGTATCTCAGGCCCTCGGCGCGCAATCGTAGGCAGAGTTGGTCCTGTTCCGGGAGCACGTCGAGCACGGCGAGCAGGCGCTCGTGTCTTTGGCGCTCGATCACTCCTTCTTCGGGACTGAGGGCGGTGTCGCGCGGCTCGACCACCGCCTCGTCGTCAGAGCCCATCACGTCCTTAAGCTTCTGGTTGGCGGACCGCCGCTTCAAGGCGAGATTGTGGGCGACACGAAAGAGCCACGCGGCGAGGTTGTGCGCGGGCCGTCCTTGTTGCAGGTGGCGGAAAAGCGACAGAAAAACCTCCTGCACCACTTCCTCACCTTCCTGGATCGGGAGACCGAGAGCGAGGGCATAACGAAGAAGTCGGTTGCGAAACTGGTCGAAGAGCCGGAGGACGTTCTCCTCGATCGCGGCGCTCTGGGCTTGATCAGCGGCAGCAGCGGGAACGTAGGAATCGAGCATCCAGTCCGGGGGTGAATAGGACATAAGACGCGTATTTCCACACTCCCACATATATTACACTCAGCCGGCTAGAAGTTCGTCGTGAGCCGGGCGGCAACGCTGCGCGACGGCCCAATGGCGTTGCCGGAGAACAGGCCCCCGAAGTCGATCACGTCCAGCACGTTCGTCAGGTTCTCCCCGTCGACCTGAAACTGCGTATTCCAATGGTCGGACCGATGAATATCCACGCCGGCTGAGACATTCACCTGAAACGATGGATCGATCCGGCCCGCTGGGAAATCCAGCCGATTCACCACCTGCTGGCCATATTCAGCCAGCGCCTCCTGATACGTCCCTTCAAAGTCGAACGGCAGCCCGCTGTCGAATTGAACTCCGCCGGCAAGCCAGAAACGCCTCGTCACCTGGCACCGGACTCGGGCGCGCACGGTATTGCGCTGGTCCTGCGAATCCGGGAAATGGCCCGAGGTGGGAATCACGGCGTCGTCGCCGAGGAACAGGCCGCCGGTGACCGGAAACCAGGCGTTGCCGACGGTGTAGGTGTAGCTGACGAAGCCGGAAAATCGCTTCCACTCGGGAAAGTCGATCTTGCCGTCAGCCCCGTAGATGATCGCTTTCTGAAAGGCGATGGGAAAACTGATGGTTGTGTTGTAAATCTGGTCGTCGTCGGCGTAGTTGTTCACGTCGCGCCGGAAGTAGTTTGCGCTCAGCCTGAGATTCTTGAACCAGCCTTTGGTCAATCCTGCTTCCCAGTAGTCTCCCACCGACGGCTGCACGGGCAGCTGCAGAGAAATGGTGTCCAGGTTGGCGGCTGCCGTGGAACTTGAAAGCAGGATGTTCTCGAATGAAGGTGTCTCGAAAACCCGATCGTACGAAAAGTGCAGGATCAGGTTCTCGGATGGGAAAAAGCGCGCGATCGACAGGCGCGGGCTCGTCGCTTGCCGGTTCAGCAGAAGCTGGTAATGGTCCCAGCGAAGGCCGGCATTCACCGTCCAGTCGCCCCAGCGGATCAGGTCCTGCACGAAGGCGGCCTGTTCGAGATCCGGGCGGTTGGCGGCGAAGGCGAACGTGAGTGGATTGCTGGGATCGAACTGGCTCGTATCCATGGGAAGGTTCGGAATGAGGTACCTGAAGTTTTCGTTCAGGAATATGTTGTCGGATTCGACCCCCGCCTTCCATTCGTTGTGGCCATGGTCGATGGTGACCGCTCCCTTGAGATATCCCTCGTTAAACCAGTTGTGCTGAAAGACCAGGATGGGCGTGGAAAGATCATTGGACCAGAAATGATTCGCATTGTTGCGTACCATACCGCGAAAATCGGCCACGACGTTGGGGGAGAAAGTGTGCTGGAAGGAGACCGTGCCCATCGTTTCGAAATTGTCGGCATTCTGACGCTGGCAGGGTCCCGCCGACGTCAGTCCGGACACGTGGCACCAGTTCTGCTGGATCTGTTCGTTCGGCAGATCATAACGGGAGAGCTCGTGCCGGGCGTTGATGCTGAGGCGATCCCTGGGCGAGAGGTCGCGTTGATAGTGCAGCGAGAAATCTCCTACCGTGCCCGTATTCGTGTAGTTCTCCGGGACCACGGGATTCAGATAGTGGCCGGTCGTGCCGCCGCTGGCGCTGGCGCCCAGGGTGTTCTTGCCCCAGGTGTATTGTCCCTCCGCAAATACGCCGGCCGTGTCAAAGCTCCCGCCGGAGAGCACCACTTGCCCGTGAAAGCCCGGTTGCGTATCCTGCACCGTGTTCAACTCCACCACACCCCCCATCTTGCGGCCGTATTCGGCGGGAAAACCCGCGGTGTATATGCTCATCGATTGCAAGTCGTCGGCGTCGATCTCAGGTCCGAAGCTGGGCGATCGATTGTCGGTCAGCGGAATGCCGTCAACGACGAATTGAGTGTCGTACTCGGAACCCCGGGGATGCAGCACCGCATTTCCCTCATAGAGCCACCCCGGTTGCGAATTCACGAGATCCTGCAGGGAACGTCCGGGCAACGATGCCAGCCGGGTTTGAATCACTTCGGAGCCGACCTGGGTGACCGTACCCGCCTGGTCGGGATCAATCAAAGTACCTGCCGCGTTCACGGTCACCGACTGGTTCACCGTCGGCAGCCTGAGCTGGATTGTGCGGTCCAGCGGAATCGCGGACTGAATCTCAAGGGATTCGGATACGACGGCAAACCCGGGCTTGCTGATTTCGAGGTCATAAATCCCAAACGGCAGGCGCCGAACATCCAGCGCTCCTTGATCGCTCGTCACCAGCGCGTTTCGATATTGGTTGGCCTTACTTACCAGGTGAACCGCCGCCTGCGCGGGGTGTCCCGAAGGGTCCCTGACCTCGAGGCGCAATTCACCCGTGTTGCTCTGCGCCCACACCGTCGATGCGATCAGGCCGAAGAGTACGGCAATTCGTTTGATTGAGAGTCTCCTTTCGCCAACCGCAAATCTCCGGACGCCACTTTGCAAGATCATCCCCGGAACTCGACGCTCGGCGGCGACCTGAGACCCTTCGCGGGTCTCCAATTGCTGATATTCCCTTTTCCATCGACTTGTTCAGTCATTTTTGTCTTGCCGCTCCGTGTAGAATGACCGATTGAATATAACCGCGTCGAAAGGGGACTCATCGAGATGCAGCGAAGAAGATTCATCCACACGGTCGCCAGCCTCGCTGCGCAATCGGCTGCGCTGTCTATTGCGGGCGATAAGAACTCAATTCTTGGTTCTTCACTTCCGGCTGGTGTGGAGTCTGCAGCCGCCCAGAACGGCGACGCGCCCGGGGCAGGATTCAATCAGTATACCCAGGATTACGCGGCCTTTTGCGCAATGCCTGAAGACCAGCGCGTCTTTTATGCGCTGCGCAACGGAAGTATTATCGCGGAGCATCTGAACGAGGCTGATTGGAAGCCCACCGAATGGGGCGATCCCCCCGCGTTACCCGTGGCCGGCGGGTCGCACGACGGCGTGCCCATGATCTCTCCCATCCCGGATCTCGAGGGGGAAGGACCCTACAGGGCCACCTGGGAATCGCTGCTTCAGTACGAATGTCCCGAATGGTACCGCGACGCCAAATTCGGCATCTGGAACCACTGGAGCCCGCAGTGCGTGCCCGAAGACGGTGACTGGTACGCGCGCAGTATGTACCTGCAGGGATCGGATCAGAACAAGTTCCATCTGGGCCATTACGGCTCGCCCACAGTCTTCGGCTACAAGGACCTGTGCGCGCAATGGACGCTGCTGAACTGGCAGCCGTCCGAGCTCATGGATCTGTACGTGAGCGCCGGCGCCAAGTTCTACGTGGCGCTCGCCAATCATCACGACGGCTTCGACACCTGGAACTCAAAGCATCATCCGTGGAACGCCGCGAATTATGGGCCGCATCGCGACGTGATCGGGACTTGGGCGGCCGAAGCGCGCAAGCGCAATCTGCGCTTTGGCGTCACCGTGCATCAGGGTCGAAACTGGTGGTGGTTCCAGCCGAGCCACGGGTCAGACGCTTCCGGGCCCTTGTCGGGCCGCCCTTACGATGGCCGCTTGACCCTCGCCGACGGGCGCAGTCAGTGGTGGGAAGGGCTCGATCCGCAACAACTCTATGCGCCCAAGCATCCCTTCGATGCGCTGCCCGACGTCTCCTATGTGAGGGACTTTTACGATCGCACCCGTGACCTGATCGATCAACACAGCCCCGATCTCGTGTATTTCGACAATCCGTTATTCCCTCTGGGTTGGGGCGGAATGTGCGTGGGCGCGTACTATTACAACCGGAACCTTGCGGCGAACAACGGCAAAGTGCAGGGCGTGATCACTATCAAAGAAGTTCCGCCCAATCTCGCCAAGTCGGTGGTAGCGGATATCGAGCGCGGCCTTGCCGCGGAAATCCTCCCCTATCCCTGGCAATCGGAAACCTGCATCGGTGACTGGCATTACAAGCGCGAGTTGTTCGACAAGCCGGGCGAATACGGCGGCTACATGCCGCCGCGCCAGGTGATTCACTGGATGGTCGACACCGTGAGCAAGAACGGCACGTTTCTGCTCAATATCCCCGGCAAGCCTGACGGGACGATCGACCGCAAGGAGCGCCACATCGTGGAACAGATCGGCGAATGGTTCAAAATCAACGGCGAAGCCATCTACGCCACGCGCCCCTGGACGGTCTTCGGCGAAGGACCGCACATGATCAAAGCGGGATCGTTTGAGGGAGCCAAGGCCACCGGCCAGCTTGGCGCGAGCGATATCCGCTTTACGCGCAACAAGGCCGGCACCGTAGTCTACGCCATCGTCCTCGGCTGGCCCGAGCAGGCGGTCACGCTGACTTCGTTTGGCGCGGCTGCGAAACAAGCCGCAAAGGTGGCGCGCGTGGAGTTACTTGGCTCGCCCGAGAGAGTCCACTTCGCGCAGTCATCGCAGGGGCTTCGCATCGAGCGGCCTCGACAGAAGCCGGCGTCCGACTACGCCCTCGTTTTTAAGGTGAGCCTCACCTGATTAGCTCGTACACCTTGACATACGCAACGCTCATCTCGTTGGGACTGGGAGTGGATGAATCAACCTGGCTGTGCCACGAGTCGGTCCCTTTGGAGGCGACTGAATTGTTGAGAATGATGAAATACGGTCCCTCCGGTATGTTCGCGGTGTAGGAGCACATCAGGCGGCCATCCAGGTACATCTTGACGTACTCGCCCTGCTCGTAGGCCATGCCGTAAGTGTGGTAGGCCGCTGACAGGTTGAACCCGGTATCGATCAGATACTGGACATTTCCGGCGCTGTGAAGATTGCACGCGAAGACGCGATCGGGGTTCACCGACCCATCGAGAAATCCGCCCTCGTGCAAGTCGATTTCCGCGCCGTTCCCTCCCGGGCCCGCCAGAAACCAGATCGCCGGCCAGGATCCATTGCCGGTATAAGGTAGCTTGGCCCTCACTTCGACAAAGGCATCGCGAAACGTGAAACCCTGGGTCGAGACGAAATTATCGTCGGGGTAAGAGGAGATGACAGCGCCCGTCCACCGGTATCCCTCTGCAGTCGTGCCGGCGCGGGCCGCCAAGGTCAGGCCGGAACCGGTCCTGACGAACGATGGCTGGTCATAATCCAGGTTGAAACCATACGGTCCGGAGATGGCCGAACTCTCGGAGGGCTGGCCGTTCTCAGTGCTCCAGGGCCAACCTTCAGCGGAGTCGTCGGTTATGAATGGATTCCAGTAAGTGGTATTCAAAGACCGGGCGTCGAAATCGTCCTCGAAGATCAAGCGGCCGGGCGATTGTGCCCCTAGCGGCGTGGCTACGGAAAGGAACAACACCGCTAATACGATGGTCACGGCTCGCCACCTCACGCCGCCGCGTATCACGATTAGCATGTTAGCTTCCTCCCCGCGCAGTATAACCGCACTTGATCAGCAACCGCCAACCCGACCGGCATCCAATTGTCAGGAGGTGGGAACCGTCGAGCTTCAGGAGGAATTATCCTCATGACGGATCTCTCGGGATACGAGCATGCATGGCTTTGGCCCGCGGTCATTATCGGGGCGTCGATCGTATTGGCACTGGTCGCTCACGGGATCGTATTCGCGGTGGGCAAGCGCCTGGCAAAACGCAAAGCTCAAGTGATCGTCGTTTCGCTGGTTACACACGCAGAAGGGCCGACGCGCTGGATATTTCCCCTGCTGGCCCTGATTCTCGCTCTGCCCACGCTCCCGGTCCGCTCGAGTCTGGTCGAAATCGTCCGGCACCTGGTCGGCTTGGGCGTCATCGCAGCCGTGGCTTGGCTGATTATCTTTCTGGCTGACGTCTTTTCCAATGCGATCTACGCGCGCTACCGCACGGACATTGCCGACAACCTTACGGCGCGGCGCGTTCGCACCCAGATTGCCGTGCTCCGGCGGATCTTCAGCATTCTGGTAATCGTGGTCACTTTGGCCATCATGCTGATGACGTTTCCGGAAATCCACCAGATCGGCACCAGCCTTCTCGCCTCGGCCGGCATCGTGGGCCTGGTGGTTGGCATGGCAATGAAGTCCACGCTGTCGAACCTGGTTGCGGGGGTGCAGATCGCGCTCACCGAGCCGATCCGCATCGATGACGTGGTGATCGTGGCAGGGGATTGGGGTTGGATCGAAGAGATTCTCACCACTTACGTCATCGTGCGCACGTGGGATCTGCGGCGGCTGGTGGTGCCGCTCTCGTACTTCATCGAGAACGTGTTTCAGAACTGGACCCGCAGAACGTCGGACTTGCTCGCTTACGTTTACCTCTACGTCGACTACACCGTTCCCGTCGAGGAGTTGCGAGGGGAGTTCCGCCGTATCGTACAGGCTTCGCCCCTGTGGGACCACAAGGTTTGTGTGCTGCAGGTCTCTGACGCTTGTGAATCCACCATTCAGGTGCGGGCGCTGACCAGCGCCGCCGATTCTTCCAAGGCCTGGGACCTGCGCTGCGAGGTGCGCGAGAAGCTGATCACCTTCCTGCAGGAACGCTATCCTGACTCGTTGCCCAAGACGCGTGCGGTTCTCCGGGGCCTCCCGGAGAATGGGCAATTGGCAAACGGACATCCGATGGGCGCTCCGGCAGGTGAGCGAGTCGCGAGGTAAATCGGGCCCTGAGCGCGATCGGTCGTACCCCGGCGTCGATCATCGCTCGAGCAATCTCACAGCCGAAGTGGCCGCGAAGGACGAAGCGATCTCCTGCACGACGGAGCAATCACTGACGGCGACGGTTCCACGCGCCCTCGCCAGCGCTATCCAGACCAGGTCTGGCAGGAAGACGCCAGTCAAGAGCGCCAAAAATGGCGTCCTGCGGCTGTACAGGCTCGCCGCCAAAGCCACACTGTAGTGCGGAACGTACGTGGTTCAGTCCCGATGATCGGCCATGCGTTGTATTGATCAGCCGAAGCAGCAGGGCGGGGACAGAGAACAAAAGGAATTCCGCCAATGCGTCGTGAGCATTTATCTTCAGCCTCCGGAGCGAATGTGGCGGCGGATAGGATGCCGCGACGGGCGAGGGCATTGGCCTTGGCGACGCTTAATCGGCATGCCCATGTTTTCCGATAAACTCGACGAAAAGTTGAATCCGACCTCGCGCGCTGGGTCATCTCAGTGGCGTGTTCAAGTTGCTCTCAAGAGCTGCCGCGCACAAACTGCTCCTGATTGCGGCCGTTCATTCGATGGCGATGGCCGACGCATACACCACCCGACGCGCACTGGATGAGGCGGAGTTGAATCCGCCGGCCGGCCAGTACTACATCGCGGTAAATGGTCTCCGTTATTTGTCGCCCGGGCCGCTCCATGAGATAAATCCGCTGCTGGGACGGAATCCTAGCGCAGGTCGACTCTATCTGCAGCTCAACGCTCAGGACGTGCTCGCCGACTTCTTGATCCTGCGCGCAAAGAGAGCCTGGCCGACGGCCGTTTTGGGGTCGACTGTTGGCGTGCACGCGTACGGAATCGTCGATAATCTGCGGAATATGTCGCGATTCGGTCTGGCGGCGCCCGATCCGTCGCGTCCATGCACCGGGGCCTGCCAGGAGGTGCAACAGGTATTCGCTAGGGACGCCGGACTGAAGACGATTGCACATTAGCGCGGGCGTCCCCATCCGCGACTTGCATGCCTGGCGCGGGCGCCCCGGAGATTCGTATCGCGCCTGTCGACAAGCGCGTTGCAGCCCGATTCGGGGCGCCCTTCCGCACGTGGTCACCGGAAAATCCCGCGATGACGTCGACGCCGGCGACCGTATCGCTTGCGCGTGGCCACAACAGCACCCGCCGAGCCGTCTCGCCGCCGCCCGCTGACGCCACGAAAACTCGCCTCTGATTCGTCGATCGCTGTTTCAGTTTGACGTGATGCCCAAAGCCCCAAAGACAAAGACAATTTAAGCTTGTTTTTTGCCGCCGGAAGAACAAAACTACACCTCTCTACGAAATCGCCCGCTAAGATATGGGCCGTGCAGCCGCGGGCTTTGGTTACTACGGAGGTGCGGAGATGAGGAAGGGATCGCTCGTCAGC
>JASHQD010000465.1 GCA_030037755.1 Terriglobia bacterium | reverse complement strand
CGCCATGTCGATCCTGCCATCGCCGTTGAAGTCGCCGAGTGCTACAAAGCTCGTACCAGTTCCAGCGGTGTAGTCGACGTTAGGTTGGAACGTCCCGTCACCATTGCCCAGCAAGACTGAGACTGTGTTGTTGGTACCGGATGTCCCGGTTGTCGTAACAAGGTCGAGAATCCCGTCGCCATTGAAATCGGCTGCGGCCACCGTGTCGGGCAGTGGCCCTGTGGGATATTCCATGTGCTCTTGAAATGTTCCATTGCCGTTGCCCAGAAGAATCGAAACCAGGCCGGTCTCGCAAGTGGCACAATTCAGGTCGTTCAGCGCCACGTCGATGTTGCCATCGCCGTTGTAATCTCCTACGGTGACACCCTGGGGCATCGAGCCCGTGGCGTAGTCGACATGATCCTGGAACGTACCATCGCCCTTGCCGAGAAGGATAGAGACCGTATCCGAGGCTTGGTTGTTTACGGCCAAGTCCAGCTTGCCGTCAGCATTGAAGTCTGCGGCTGCCAAGGCACTGGGCGACTCGCTTACCGGATAGGTGCTTGCGGGCTGGAATGTCCCATCGCCATTGCCCATCAGGATGGAAACGTCGTCATCGGTGAGGTTTGCAGTAGCCAGATCGAGCTTGCCGTCGCTGTTGAAGTCACCCGCGAGTACAAAAACGGGTCCGACTCCTACGGCGAAGTTTCCGCGCTGCTGAAATGTTCCGTCGCCCTTGCCCAAGAAAATGTCGATCGAGCCCGGCTGGGTACATTCAAAGGTCAGAGGGCAATTGAAGTTTACAACCGCCACGTCCAAGTAGCCGTCAGCGTTGAAATCACCCACAGCGACCTGGATCGGCGGGCTGCCGACGGAAATACTCGATCCGGCAAACTGAACCGACGGTGTGGGGTCCGTGACAGGGAAAAACGTTACGTTGGATGCTTCGTTGCCAGAACCAGGGTTGACCACTGACACTGAGGCGGTGCCGGCAACCGCGATATCCTGAGCTTGAATGGCTGCTTCGAGCTCTCCCTGACTGACAAACTTCGTGCGTGTGGGGCTTCCATTCCAAAGAACAGTGGCCCCATTAAGAAAGCCGGTGCCGCTCATGAAGAGCGTGAATTCTGCTCCGCCCGGCTTGGTGGCATCAGGGAGCAGCGGCTGATTGACGAGAGGCACTCGGGTTTGACTGGGTGTGTCCAGACTGCCGGCCGGTTCGCTCTGTTGGCGCCCTTTCTGGGCCGCGGCTCGCACCGCAAGCAGCGGCAGAAGCCCCGCTGCCAGCGTCAACAGTGCTGGAAGTACCGACCCGGTCCGCCAACTCATTGATGTTCCCGACATAAGCCCTCCTGAGGATCGATCCGCGGACAATAGCAAAAGTTTCAGACTCGTCAATTGGAATAAGTAACACGACGGGGAAGACCCGAGTTTCACTGGCAAATGAGTGGTTCAAGCTCGCGATTTGCCAAGCAAAAGACGCGCGAGTAAGTTCCTCACGGACGGCCTCCTCATGTCTGGAGTGAAGATCGACTAGCGAGGGGAGTCTACCACCGGGTCGTGCGCTGATCAAGGGGGGCGCTGGCATCGCTGTTAAGGCGGGCGGCCGCTCGCTGTGGCGCGATCTCCTGACCGTGCCGCACTCTCGACCAGAGGTCTCCGTCGTCACAACGAAGAAGACGTACGACAAAACGGAAGGAGCTAAGGGAAGGAAAAACAACCACATCATCTGGCGGAGAGGGTGGGATTCGAACCCACGTTGCGATTTCTCGCAAACACGCTTTCCAAGCGTGCGCCTTCAGCCACTCGGCCACCTCTCCGGGAAGCGCTGCAATGATGAGTTGCAGTGGCAAGAGTACAGTATAGCAGTGCAAGTGGCATTGTAGGCAGCCGCAGTAAGCACAGTGTGCGTTCGACGACCCTGACGAAATGCCGCGGATCGACGATCGCCAACACGACGAGTCTGGCCTGGTCGATCAAGCGGCAGCGAGCTCCTGTCCCTCCGCGCGATTTCGCTTTGGGCTTTGTGAACTAACCCTGGTTCTGACGGGTTTTCCGTACAAGCGTTTTTCGCCGCAATGAGGAGATTTCTACTCGGCTTCTCGGGCGCAGAGCTTGGCGTGAAACAGAGCCAATTGTCTGTCTGGACAAGACTTAGCCTGCTGCCGTGGCGTGGTACAGCGCTTGCCTGAGCAAACGAGAACTCGCAGTGCGTGCTGAGCCGGTGCCTTCAAGGGCGTCGCCTCGGCCGGCGACTTTCAACGTTGCCCGGCCGGTGGCCGTTGGGGCCAAGCAAGCGATTCTTCGCGCCCGACCCGAAAGCTTTCGTGTCACGTGAAGCATCAGATTTACAGGGAGACGTGATGCGGGTAAGTGTCCGACTCATCCTGGCATTAATCGCCGGCGTCACGCTGGTAACGTTCCTTTTTGCCCGCAGCGAGGTGGATTCGGAAAAGCGAGGACTCCGCTCGGATTTGGAGCGACGGGCTGAAGTTCTCGGCGACATCGTGGCTGAGGACGTCGGGCCGATCGAGACGGCCGGTCCGCGGGAGCGGCTGCAGCAGCGGCGATTGCAGCAGATCGTGGAACGTTTCGGCAATCGAGAACGCCTGGTCGGCGCGGCGGTCTACGACCTGCAAGGTGAACTGCTAGCCGTTTCCTCCAAAGTCGCCGAAGAGATTGCGCAAGAGCCCGCGGTGACCGAGCAGGTGAAGCGCCAGGATCGGGAGGGCGGCAGCTTCCTCCAGGCCGGCAACAAGACCATGCACGTGTTCGTGATGCCGCTCACCGGTGATGCCGGAGTGACCGGGAAGCTGGTGATCCTTCACGACGCAAGCTACATCCAGGCGCAAAGTGTAGCAATATGGCGCCAGGCGGTCTGGCACGTGCTGCTGCAGGTTCTGATCATCACCACCATAACGATGCTGATCGTGCGGTGGAGCATTGTCGGCCCTCTGGCGAAGACGGCGCAGTGGCTGCGGGAGTTGCGGGCGGGAAGAAGGTCTCCGCCTCCGCAGACGAGCGGGGATCTGATCGGCCCCTTATCGCACGAGGTGATCAGCATTGCCCGCAGCCTGGTGGCGGCGCGCGCCGCTGCCGAAGAGGAAGCGCGATTGCGGGAAGCGGGCGAGTCAGTCTGGACGGCCGACCGGCTGCGGATTCACGTATTAAGCAAGCTGCAGAACGGACGGCTTTTTGTAGTGTCGAATCGCGAGCCTTATGAGCACGTGATCGGCGACAAAGGCATCGAGGTAAGGGTTCCCGCCAGCGGCTTGGTGACGGCGCTGGAGCCGGTGCTGGTGGCGTGCGACGGTACCTGGATCGCTCATGGCGCCGGCAGCGCCGATACCCAGACCGTGGACCGGCACGATCGTCTTCGCGTGCCGCCGGAGCGTCCGCAGTACACGCTGCGCCGCGTATGGCTGAGCCAGGAGGAGGAAGACGGGTACTACTACGGATTCTCGAACGAGGGCCTATGGCCTCTCTGCCACATCGCGCACACCCGGCCGATCTTCCGCAAAGGGGACTGGGATCGCTATCAGTCGGCCAACGCAAAGTTTGCGCGTGCTGTTCTGGAGGAGATGGAGCGAACCGAGGAGCCCTTTGTGCTGGTTCAGGACTATCACTTCGCCCTGCTGCCCCGCATGATCAAGGAAGCCCGTCCGGAGACGCGTGTGGGAATCTTCTGGCACATTCCGTGGCCGAATCCACAGGCGTTTGGCATTTGCCCGTGGGAGAAGGAACTTCTCGATGGATTGCTGGGCGCCGACCTGATCGGATTCCACACCCAATCGCACTGCAATTACTTTCTGGAGACGATCGACAGTTGCCT
Organism: Terriglobia bacterium; assembly: GCA_030037755.1. GTDB lineage: Bacteria > Acidobacteriota > Terriglobia > UBA7540 > UBA7540 > Gp13-AA77. Next base: position 3,465 of record JASHQD010000465.1, on the reverse strand, counting down.
GGAGTCGCGCATCGATCGCGAACATTTTGCCGTGAATCGCGGCGGGCATCGCACGCTAGTGAAGCCGTTTCCGATCAGTGTTGCGTTGTCCGATGGATCGGACGATGCCCACCAGCCGCTTCTGCCCGATCGCGCGGCGCTGTTCCGGCAGCTCGGCGTGGAAGCGGCCTTCATGGGTATTGGAGTCGACAGGATCGATTACACAAAGGGAATTCTCGAGCGGTTTCGCGGTATCGAGCGGTTCTTCGAAAAGAATCCCGGATATCGCGAAAAGTTCACGTTCATTCAAATCGGCGCCCCCAGCCGGACACGGATCAAGAGCTATAGTGATCTGATGGCGGAGACGGAATGGGAGGCGGAGCGGATCAACGAGAGATTCCGGGCCGGCAACTGGCGCCCGATCGTCTTTCTGAAACGCCACCACAGTCACCGCGAGATTGAGGCCTACTATCGCGCAGCACACGTTTGCCTGGTGACCTCGTTGCACGATGGCATGAACCTGGTGGCTAAAGAATTTGTGGCTTCGCGCGACGACGACCAGGGAGCGTTGATCCTGAGCGGATTTACGGGCGCGAGCCGCGAGCTTCGCGACGCCATCATCGTGAACCCTTACGATACGGAAGCGTTGGCCGACGCTATTCGAACCGCGCTCGATATGGATCCGGCCGAGCGCAACGCCCGGATGCAGCGCATGCGCCGGGTGGTAAAGGAACACAACATTTACCGCTGGGCAGCCAGCCTCATTGCCGAACTGTCCGAGATTCGAATCGATCAGCCTGAGAAAGCCGCCGCGGTCAGCTCATGAGAGGAAGCTCCGCCCATACCCGCCGGAATCCGAAGCACCTGTTTGACCATTGGCCGATGGTTGTAGAGGCCGTGCGCTCCGCCGGTTCCGTGGCGCTGTTCCTGGATTTTGACGGAACGCTGACTCCGTTTCGGGAGCGGCCGGACCAGGTCCGGTTAAGTGAGGGAACACGCCGTGCGCTTGCCGGCCTTGCCCGAGACCCGCGCGTCGACGTCCTGGTGCTCAGCGGACGCCGGCGCGCCGACGTTAAGCGACGGGTTGGGATCCCCGGAATCCGGTGTTTCGGGCTGCACGGATGGGAGGGCTCTGCGCCTGCCGTTTCGAAGGCCAGCGTGGCGAAACTTCTGCACGAGGCCCGGCAGCAGTTTCGGGAGAGACTTGCGGATTTGCGGGAGATCTGGATTGAGGAAAAGGGTCCGGTGTTCGCCGTGCACGTCCGCGGGGCGACCGAAGATGCCGCCCGGCGGACAGGGGCCATCGTGCGCGAGGTGATGGGGTCGTTCATGCCGGACCTGCGCGTGCTTCCGGGGAATCAGGTTTGGGAGGTGGCTCCCGCGGAGCTGCAGGGAAAGGGTGCGACGGTACGGGCGCTGCTCGACCGTATGGTGGATTCGCCTTTGACTTTCTACGTCGGCGACGACACCACGGACGAATCAGCCTTCTCAGTATTGACGGATGGAATCACGGTGTGCGTCGGCTCCCGCCGTCCGACCGAGGCGAAATTCACTCTGCGTGGTCCTCAAGAAGTCCGGCAGTTTCTGGAGCGGCTCGGCCGGGAGTTGCGCGCCAATGGGGGAAGAGGTCCGCAGCAGCCACGGAGCCTGGCCGGATGAGCGCGGCAGACGTCGCACCCAAGGTGGCCGGCAATCCAGCTGAGCCCGGCGCGGATCCGCTGTGGTACAAGGATGCCGTCATCTACGAGCTTCACGCGCGTGCTTTCCACGACAGCAACGGCGACGGAATTGGCGATTTTCCCGGGCTCCTGCAAAACCTGGATTACGTGCAGGATCTTGGGGTCACGGCGATCTGGCTTCTTCCCTTTTATCCTTCGCCCCTGAAGGATGACGGTTACGACATCTCAGACTACACCGGCATCAATCCCTCTTACGGCGACCTCGATGACTTCAAAAAGCTGCTGGAGCAGGCGCACCGGCGAAACTTGCGGGTGATCACGGAACTGGTGATCAACCACACGTCGGACCAGCACCCGTGGTTTCAGGAATCGCGGAGTTCCCGCACGAACCCCCGCCGCGACTGGTACGTCTGGAGCGATAGCGACGACCGTTACCGGGGCGTGCGGATCATCTTCAAGGACACGGAGCTCTCGAACTGGGCTTGGGACCCGATATCGAAGGCGTATTACTGGCATCGATTCTTCAGTCACCAGCCCGACCTGAATTACGACAATCCGGCGGTCCGCGAGGAGATCTGGAAGATTTTGAAGTTCTGGGCGGATATGGGTGTCGACGGGTTTCGGGTGGATGCCGTCCCTTACCTTGTAGAGCGCGAAGGCACCTCCTGCGAGAATCTGCCCGAGACTCATGACGTTGTGAAGTTCCTTCGTCGCCGCCTGGACGAGTACTACCCGCATATTTTTCTTCTGGCGGAGGCAAATCAGTGGCCGGTGGACGTCCGCCCCTACTTCGGCAACGGTGACGAGTTTCACATGGCTTTTCACTTCCCGCTGATGCCGCGAATGTTCATGGCTGTGAAGCTGGAAGACCGGAAGCCGATCATCGACATTCTGCAGCAGACGCCTGATATTCCGGAAAACTGCCAGTGGGGAATCTTCCTGCGCAATCATGACGAGCTGACTCTAGAAATGGTCAGCGATGTGGAACGCGATTACATGTACGACATGTACGCGTTCGATGTGGGTGCCCGGCTGAATCTTGGCATCCGCCGCCGGCTCGCGCCGCTGATGGAGGGCGACCGGCGCCGCCTCGAGCTCATGAACGGCATGCTGATGTCGCTGCCGGGGAGTCCTGTTCTCTATTACGGTGACGAGATCGGGATGGGCGATAACATCTTTCTGGGCGATCGAAACGGGGTTCGTACGCCGATGCAGTGGAGCGGCGGCTGGAACGCCGGTTTCTCAACGGCGGACCCCGAGCGTCTTTATCTGCCGCTGCTTTCCAATCCGGTTTACGGCTACCAGACGGTGAATGTCGAGGCCCAGAGGCGCACGGATCACTCTTTGCTGTCCTGGATGAAGAGGCTCATACGTGTCCGTAAATCGAGTCGAGCCTTCAGCCGCGGTACGATCGAGTTCTTGCAGCCGCGCAACCATCGCGTGTTCGCGTATATCCGCCAGCTCGGCCACGAGCGGGTGCTGGTGGTCAATAATCTGTCGAGTTTGGCGCAGCCGGTTGAGCTCGACTTAGGGGCGTTTGAGGGATATATCCCGATCGAGATGTTTGGCGGGAACCCATTCCCGCGCATCGGGCGGCTGCCCTACCTCCTTACTCTGGCGCCCTACAACTTCTACTGGTTCCGACTGCGCCGCCTCTGAGGGGCGCTGAAGCACCTACGAATCGAGACGGGAAGCGCCCTTGGCCGAAGAGACTGTACTTTCTGACGATTTCGTGAGCCAGCTCACCGCGGTGGGTGAAGTAGACATCGTGGTAGGCGTCCCTACGTTCAACAATCGCGAGACGATT
>JASHQD010000464.1 GCA_030037755.1 Terriglobia bacterium | reverse complement strand
AATCGAGAATCGCACCGAGTCACGCGGGATGAAGTCGGCGGCCATTCGGTGGGCCCGCAAGATGCCCTCGAAGCGCCCGCCGATGCGCTGCAGTGCGGCTCGCGAGCGCTCATTGCGCGCGTCGGTGTGAAAGCACACGCGCAGCACCTTCCATTCTTCGAAGGCATACGTCAGCATCAACAGCTTGGCTTCGGTGTTCGCCGCCGTGCGGATCGCCGGACCAGCCAGCCACGTGTAGCCGATTTCGCACGCGTCGGGAGTGCTGCGGCCAAGCGACGGATGCCCCGGCGGCCACGCCCAGCGCTCGATATTCCAGAATCGCGTCGATCCGATCACGGCGCCGTCCTCGACGCGAACGGTCGCGAAGGGCATCGAAGTGCCGGCCTGCTTCCAAGCCAGGGCTGTCTGGACGTACTGAGTTGCCTCAGCTTTACCTTGCGGCACCGGACTCCACCGATAAAGCGATGGATCGATCGCCGCCGCCGCAACCAGTCCGTCGACATGGCGGAGGTCAAGCGGTTCGAGGCGTACGTATTTGCTTTGCAGTGCTGAATCGTTCTGTGTCATCACCGATCCATTGTGCCGCAAGTGCCCCAACCCTTCAGGAATCCGCCGAGTCGACTGTTGACTGTGAAAGTCAGAAAAGGAATTTTGCAGCCAGCTGCACCAGGCGTGGCGGAGCGGCGCTGATCACCTGGCCGAACGTGGAACTGCTGATATTGCCATCGACGGATTGCGATCCAAAGAATTGGGCGTGGTTGAGTGCGTTGAAGGCCTCAAGCCGGAACTGCAGCGACTTCGATTCGGTCAGTCGCACGTTTTTGAGAAGAGCGAGGTCGAAATTGTCCAGTCCCGGACCGGAGAAAAATCGCCGGCTCGCGGTACCGGGCGTGCCGAAGGCGTTCTCGCTGAACTCGGAAGCATTGAAATAAGGCCGCCCATCGCGAGGGTTGTGGTTGAGGTCGAGCGGTCCGCCCAAGTAATCCGGTTCGTCCACGCCGTAATTGTTGATGCCGTTCGGTTCGGCGCCCAACAGCGAATTGTCGCCATAGTTGACCAGGGTCACAGGCAGGCCGGTGCTGAAGTGTGTGATGCCGGAAAGCTCCCAGCCTTGTGTCCAGCGATTGGATGTGCGGAAGAGAGACTCGAACGGAACTCGATAGTTGTAACTGGCGACGAAATTGTGCCTGAGGTCGAATGAAGACAAGGCGTAGCTTGCCGGCGGGTCAAGCGGATTGACCTCTTCTCCCAAATTCGACGAGTCATCCATCGACTTGCTGTAGGTGTATCCCACCGACAGATCCAGCCGTCCACTGGTGTGGCGCAGGTTGATCTCGAGGGCGTTGTAGCGGGAGTTCCCGATGGCAGCCTGATCGGTGTCGCTGCCGAAATCGGGGCCCAGGGGTCCGCGCGTTCCGTGAATCACCTCGCCGGAGGCCGTCGTGAACACATTACTTTCCCCAAAGGGACCGCAGGTGGCCGAGCCGTGCGCAACCTCGCTCGGCTGGCTCAGACTCAGGCAAAGAGCGGGATTGCCGGGGTTCGCTTCCACCAGGACGAGCAACCGGTGTCCTTGCGCGCCCAGGTAGCTTGCACTCAGCACCGTATTCGTGCCGAATTGCCGCTCCACTGACAACATGAATTCATCGACGTCGGGAATTCGGTTCGTGGCGGCATAGCCGGGAATTCCACTGATCGGCTCGTACTCGGACCAATCGACATTTGGATCGGGACGGCTGCCGGATGCCCTGCCGGTGACGAGGGAAACGGGAAAAGGCTGCCCTTGATCCTGTCCGGTCGATGCGGTGATGAACGGCGTCGCGAACAGCGGGGGAGCCGGGCTCGAATAGGTGATTCCAAAGGGCGCGTTCCCGGCCAGTATGCCCATCGTCAGCGCTTCGATGGCGGTGTAGTTCACGCCGAATCCGGCTCGGACGCTGGTTTTGCCGGGTCCGCCCAGAATCTTCCCGAGAAGTGTGCTGTCATCCGCCGCCGGCGAGTAAGCCAACCCGAGGCGCGGCGCGAAGTCGAGGTTTCCCGCAGCAGCGAGCGTCCGTGGGACGCCCGGATCGCCCGCGAAGAGAATGCCTGCCGGCGCGCCGGGAAAGACCACTGAAGATTTGCCCGGTTCAAGGGTGGAGATGCCGTTGTTTTTCTCGTACCAGGGCTCGATGCGGTCCCAGCGCAAGCCGTAGTTCAGAGTCAGATTGGAGCGCAGGCGCCAACTGTCCTGCCCATAGAGCGCCCAGTACTGGTTGCGGCCATAAAACGCCTGGAGCTGGCTCTGATTATACTGGCTGGGAATCCCCAGCAGAAAGTCGGCAAAGTCAGCCCCGGTCTCGCTTCCGGTGAAGAGGAAGTTGCCGTTGAATTGCGCGATGGGGTTGGTGTCGATTTGGTCGTAATGGAACTCCGCTCCGAACTTCGCGCTGTGGCGGCCCACCACCTTGGAGAAACTGTCCATTCCCTGAACGGTATTGTTCGCCTGCTTCAATTCGTTGGCGTTGGTCCCGATGGAGAACGAGTCGAAAACGATGTTCTCCACCCCTTCGCCTCGAGGATTAAGCGGCACAATGCCGGGAGTGCCGGCGCCTGTCACAAAGCCCTGTGAGGCGAGGCTCACGCCCAGTCCACCGAGAGGTTTGCCGAGGTCGTTGTCATCCCGCATGTAGCTGAAGTGAATGTCATTCACGGCACTCGAGCCCAACGTCTGGATGTCATCCAGGCTGAGCAACTGTGCCCGGCCGAGGTAGAGCGCGTTGAACCCAGGGACGCTGGCCCCGCTCTGCGCCACCGGATATGGATTGTTGAGGGTGTAATCGTCCAGGAAATAGTAGGCCGTAACCAGACCCCAGCGGGTGTTGTCGTCAAGCCGGTAGGCGCCTTTGTCGTCCCGCAAAGCTTCGTTGGAAGCCGACGTGGCGAAAGTGTCGGCGCCCAGGTTGGCCTGGGGTATGTACTCGAGCAGCGCCTTCGCCGGTGCCGACCATGCTGCGGTTGGGATGATTGCACTCGGGAAGACACATTGCGAGGGAGCACCACAGCCCGGCGCGTAGTAGGGTTCGCCAGCGGAAACGGGGTATCCGAGTTCGTGAGAAAGCAAGTTGGCCCAGTTTTCGCCGGTTACCGTGCCGGTCAATGAGGCCGCCCGGTCGACGAGATCGCCGGATCGGTCTTCGAGCGAGGGAACCGGGATTTGACCGGTGTCGATTCCCTCGGTCAATCGAGTCCCCTGATAATCCGCGAAGAAAAATGCCTTGTTCTTTCGAATCGGCCCGCCGAACGTGCCGCCAAACTGGTTTTGGTCGAAGGCGCCGCGCGCGGGAGAGAAGTAGTTGCGCGCATCCAGGCCCGTGTTGCGCAGAAACTCGAAGGCGTCGCCATGAAAGTCGTTACCGCCCGATTTCGTCACCACGTTGATCTCTCCTCCGCCGTGGTCTCCGTATTCCGCGTCGAAGTTGCTGGTGAGGATGCGAAACTCGGCAATGGAGTCCAGGTTGGGAACGATGGCGGTTCCGGAGTTTACGTCCTCTTCGGCATCGCTGCCGTTCACAATGAAAGCGTTCGAGAACTCCCGCTGGCCATTGATGGAAATCGTCCCCGGGTTCAGATCGCCCGAGGGCGAAAGCGCGCTCACTCCGACGTCCTGCTGGGTGTTGGAAGTCAGCGACGTCTGGGGGACCACGCCCGGTTGCAGGGCCAGCAAGTCGGTGTAGCTCCGGCCATTCAGCGGAACAGCAGCCATCTTGCCCCCGTGGATCACGTCACCCATCTCGGTGTCCGACGTGTCCACGTGAACGGCAACGTCGCTTACGGTAACCGCCTGCGCCCGCCCGCCAACTTGCAGCACCGCGTCGACGGCGATCGCACTGTTCGAATCGACAGCAATCCCTGTGCGCACGTAGGGCTTGAAGCCTGCCTTCTCCACCGCGATGCTGTAACGGCCTACCGGCAGGTCGGGAAGGGAATAGAACCCCTGGTCGTTCGTTACCGCCCGATGCTCGATCCGCGTGTCGGCGTTCGTCGCCTTAACGGTCGCGCCCGGAACCGCCGCCTTGCTCGGGTCGGTCACCGTTCCCGACACTGCTCCCCCAACCGCCGCCCGTGAGGTCACCGCGCAGAGCGTGAGACAGAACAGCGACAGGCAGAGAGCATTAACTTCGATCCGGCGCCGCAGCAAAGAAGGCGCGCTCAAAGTGTCAGTCGCCGGCGGCAAGGTACGGGTTCCAGTCATGCTGTTGTTCGTCCCCGAAGACGCTGTAGCGGCGCTCTATGAGCGCCGGCTCTTAGCGCAGTTCTTTAGGAAAAGCGGGCTCTATGAGCGCCGGCTCTTGGCGCAGTGTCTTTAGTCCCTCTATCGAAAAATTCTGCCCGTTTCTGGCAGGATATTTTGGCCACTTCGGCTTGGCCCTTTGTTCATACGGTTCGAAAGTCTCCACCTTCTGACTGTCGACTGTCGACGTGTAACCTCTTTGGTTCCGGCTCTGCCGGGTTAGGAAAGCCGGCGCTCATAGAGCGCCGCTACAGCATAAGTTTTTGCGACTCAGTCGCATTAGAGACGCCTGTTGATGTTCTCGCTCCTCGATTCTTTTGGAGCGGGCGAGGATCAAATCGCTCACCAGGGATCGAAACGGGCGTGATTCGATTCCGAAAAGACGATCGCTTTCAGCCAGCCGAATCCTCAAGCTAAGGGAATCTGGACTTTATTGTCAAGTATAATCTGTCTGCAGAAGTCCATCGACGACCACTCTTGCACGGCGGCCGAGATCAACACCGACCTTGACCTGGACCCGTTGCGCTCCGACCCGCGATTTGAGGAGTTTCGACGGCGGTTCCACCTCGAAAATCAATGATGGACGGGCCATGGCCGGGGCACCGAGCCTGCATGCCAAGCGGATTGCCGCGAGAGGTGCGGTCCCGAACCGGTCAGCTGGCTCGCGCCAGAGCGTCTGATGTGCCAGCCTGGGCGGGGTTGAGTGAGCGCGGGGATGGCGGCTCACCCACAGCTGGTCATCATTAAACTAGGCTATGGCTCCAGAAGTAGTTTGACAAAACGCCTCTTAGTTTGCTAGCCTCGACTTCTTCCCCGGAGAGAATTGGAGTTCGAGCCATGCTCCGCCGGAGCACGCCTTTGACGGGTGCTCAGCATGTGCCCTCCTGAAGGGCGGAGCTACTCTCGACTGGCCGGCTGTCATGACTGTTTGGCGATATCGCAACCAACCGTCCCGGAAGATGAAAATGGCGGGGAGCATCGCTGTCGTGGACCAGAATCGAGCCGTGATGGGGAAACGAATTCTACAAGGAATCGACAAGGCCAAAACAGCCGGGAACGGACCCAACCGGCCCCCATTTCTGGACATCGGGGACGGCATTTGGGCTGGAGGCCGATCGGTCAAATCATGCCCAAAACATCCACACTCACGAAGCCGGAATGTCTCATGGAATCAGATGGATAGGGCAGAATCGGGAAAAACACGCCGAGAAGCGTCCACAACCGAAAGCTCGAATGTTCCATGGAATCAGAGAGATAGGCCAAAAAAGCGGGAAAAACGCGCGAAAAAAACATCCACGACCCAAAGCTGGAATGTCTCATGTGTTCAACAACATAAGCCAAAAGCGGGGGCTAGGCCAAAGCTGGAATGTCCTTTGCAATCAACAAAAGTGGGGCTACATGAAATGGCGCGAAAGGGCGTTTTCGTGCAGAAAAGTGGGCGAAATCGACAGAGAGTGCATGTCCGGCTGCAAAGGCCGTTTCCGGAGACGAAGATGAGCACGAGCATCGCCGTCGTGGGCCGTCGTGGATACAATAGAGGGGCGGTAGGGAAACGAGTCTTCGAAAGAATCAACGCGATTGTTTGCGATCGCGGCAATCGCTTCACGGAGTCCGATCGCGCGGCGTAATCCTGGCAGTGGCGATGTGCGGACGAGCATTTTGTTTCTGTAGCGGCTTGCTGTAGCGGCGCTCTATGAGCGCCGGCCCGGAGCTTTTGGCATTTCGGCGCTCACAGAGCGCCGCTACAGAAAGCCGCAGCACGATCTGCTTGCAGTAATAGTTGACAAAAAGTATCGGCTCCGGTTGTAATAGAAGCTCCAAGCGATTCTGACGGAGAGGACTGTGGGTACTTATCTTCAAAAAGCCCGCCGGGGTGGCGTGCGCTGGACATTGATCGATGCCGATGGGCAGGTGCTCGGACGGCTGGCGTCGCGCGCTGCGCGGGTGCTGATGGGCAAAAATTCGCCGGATTTCACGCCGCACGCGGACCATCGTGAGGGCGTGATTGTCATCAACGCGGAGAAGATCCGCTTGACGGGCAAGAAGTGGGACGACAAATTCTATCGCCACCACACGGGTTATCCGGGCGGACTGAAGGAAATTTCCGCGCGGCAGGTTCTCGAAACGCATCCGGAGCGGGTGGTTCAGGAAGCCATCTCCGGAATGCTGCCGAGGACCAGCCTCGGAGAGCGATTGCGCACACGCCTGAAGGTTTATGTCGGGTCCGCGCATCCGCACGCCGGACAGCATCCGGCGTCACTCGCCCTTAGCCGTTAGTCCCATCAGAATCCAACGGGTATTCTTGTTTTGAGGAGTTCGTGTGACGGATAGCGTTCAGTATCGGGCCACAGGCCGGCGCAAGACTTCGGTGGCGCGGGTGATTCTAAGACCCGGGTCGGGCAAAATGACGGTGAATCGCCGCGATTTCGACGGCTACTTCCCCTCCGACGCCTTGCGGATGGAAGTGCGGCAGCCGCTGGCGGCCACCGAAACCGACGGCCAGTTCGAC
>JASHQD010000463.1 GCA_030037755.1 Terriglobia bacterium | reverse complement strand
CGTCCTGCATGTTCTCCAGAATGCTTCGGACCTGTCTTTCACTCTTCTGCAACTCGAGTTCCGCCCGCTTGCGCGCAGTGATATCCGACAACAACCCGTCGGCGTAACGGACTCCGTCCTTTTCATAAGCTGCGACCGCCCGGTTGTGGACCCACACCCACTCGCCGTCCTTGCGCCGGACCCGCAACTCGTCCTGGTACGGCTCGCCCCGCGTCAGAAGCGCTTCAATGGACGCCTTGGTCCTGGCCACGTCGTCCGGATGGATGACTTCCACCAGGAAGCGCGCTCCCTTCCGATAGATCTCCTCGTCCGTGTAGCCGGCGATCTTCTCGACATTCTTGCTTATGTATACAAAGTGGAACCCGGAGTCCACGGTCCAGGTAACGTCGGGAATGTTGGAGACGAGCGAGCGGAACTCCTCTTCGCTCTCCCGCAGCGCCTCCTCGGTTTGCTTGCGCTCGGTGATGTCCGAAAGCAGGCCGTCAGCGTAGCGCACGCCGTCCTTGTCGTAGGTGCCGAGCGCGCGGTCGTGAATCCAGATCCAATCTCCGTTCTTGCGCCGGATGCGGCACTCCACGTCATAGGGCGCGCCCGCCCGGAACAGCGCCTCGAAGGCTTCCTTGACCCGGCCGATGTCATCGGGATGGATGCATTCCAGGAACAGGCGGGCGCCCTGGCTGTAGACTTCCTCAATCGGGAATCCGCTTAGCCTCTCGATGCTCTCGCTGATGAAAGTGAAATTGAGGTTGGAGTCCGCAGTCCAGGCAACCTCGGGAATATTCGAGACAAGCGAGCGGTACTTCTCCTCACTCTGTCTAACCGCTTCCTCGGCCAGTTTGCGGCCGGTGATATCTTCGTAGGTCCCGAGCACCCCGATGACCTCGCCGTCGCGGTTATGCAGAGGCATTTTGTTGGTTCGCAGCCAGGCAAGATCCCCGCCGGGTCTCTCCATTCGCTCTTCGAAATCGAGCTTGGGCGAGTCCTGGTCCATTACCGCCCGATCGTCGGCGCGATAGCTCTCGGCCGATTCCTTCGAGGGCAGATCAGAATCGTTCTTGCCGACGATGTCCGCGGGATCTTTGAGGCCGGCGTCTCTTGCGAAGGCTTGGTTACAGCCCAGAAAGCTGGAGTCCCGATCTTTCCAGAAGACTCTCTGCGGAATGCTGTCCAGGACGGACTGAAGCACCTGGCGCGACTGGTACAGCTCTTCCTCCACGCGTTTTCGCTCCGTCGCATCCCGCTTGACTGCCACGAAGTTGGTGACCGCCCCGGAGGGATCGCGTACCGGGGCGATCGTCATTTCCTCCGTATAGAGTGTGCCGTCGCGGCGACGGTTGATCAATTCGCCCTGCCAGACCCGCCCGCTGCCGATCGTCTGCCAGAGTGCCTCGTAGTAAGCAGGATCCTGTTGGCCCGATTTGAGAAAGCGTGGATTCCGGCCGTAGACCTCATCCGCGCCATAGCCGGTCATCCGGCTGAAGGCCGGGTTGACGTACCGGATGGCCCCTTTCACATCGGTGATGACCACCCCTTCTCCCGCCTGCTCGACCGCTGCCGCCAGCCGGTTGGTCGCCGCCTCCGCCCGCTTGCGCTCCGTAATGTCTCTTACCGTTACCTCCAGCACGGTTTGCCCATGATGGACGATCCTGGTCAGTGCGACGTTGGCAAGAAACTCGTCGCCGTTCATCCTTTTGTGGGTCCACTCAAAGGAGTGCGATCCCTTCTCCATGGCAATGTCGATCATGCGGCGACCCTTGACCCGAGAGGGCTCGGCATCGGGCTGAAATTCCGGCGACAGCGTCCAGGGCTCGGCGGACAACAGCTCCCCGCCGTCTTTCGCGCCGAATAGCCTGACAGCCGCCGGATTGACAGCGGCGAATCGCCAAGTTGGCGGGGCGAGCATCATCACGCACTCCTGCAACGATTCAAAGAGAACGCTGTAGGTCTCCTCGCCTTCCCGCAACGCCTCGTCGACCTGCTTGCGCTGCGAAATGAAATAGAAAACCGCTGTCGAGCTCAAAGCGATGAAACCGACGGTCAGCTCGTGCGACTGCCGGATGGTGGTGGTCGTGAACAGGAGGGATCGAATCACTTCGCAGGCGGCCGCAAGCGCCGCGCTCACGAGGAACACGGCGATCAGAAACGCAGGCGAACTGAGATTCGCCGGCACCGGAGCGCGGCGCCGCGCCCGGCCCGCACTCTCGCCGGCAGAATTGCCTTTTTCGTGCTGGTTCACCATCGGAGTTCTGCGCCCGGCGTCACTGCGGGCCAAGCGGGCTCGGTGAAGAAACCGGACGCCAGTTACCCTATCGGCGGGAGCTGGGGTATCAATGAGCGCGGTCTGGCTGAGGGAAAAGGCGGCGGCAGAGCCGCTCACGACGGGACGCGAACGATTTTCCTTGACAGCCGCGTTTGAGGCAGAGCACTCTATGCATAGAACTCTAGGTTTATGCCTATGGCGAAGGACCAACTGCAGGGCGCCCTCGATCTCCTGATCCTGAAGACGCTGGCGCGCGGGGCGATGCATGGCTACGCGATCGCGCAGCGCATCCAGCAGGTCTCCGATGAGGTGCTGCGCGTGGAGGAAGGATCTCTCTATCCGGCGCTGCACCGCATGGAGCAGGCGGACTGGATCACCGCCGAGTGGCGGGTCACGAAGACGGGTCGCCGTGCCAAGTATTACAAGCTCACCGCGGCCGGACGAACGCAGCTCGCCCAGGAAGAGGCTGCCTGGGACCGCGTGGCCGGAGCGGTGGCCAAGGTGCTGAGATTGGCGTGAAAGAAGTCAACAGTCGACAGTCGACCTTTGACTCGTATTACGAGGCTACCCCATGCGACTCACAAAACGTCTGCGATCGCTGTTCGGCCGTTCGGCGCAAGAGCGCGAGCTCACCGACGAACTGCGCTTTCACATCGATATGAAGACGGACGAAAACATCGCGACCGGCATGAGTCCCGATGAGGCGCGCCAAGCCGCGCTGCGGTCCTTCGGAAATCCGGGCCTAAAGCGCGAAGACGCGCGCACAACATGGGGTTGGATCTGGGTCGAACACTTCGTGCAGGATGTGCGCTACGGCCTGCGCGCCATGCGGCAGGCGCCGGGCTTTACGGCGGTCGCCGTCTTGTCTCTGGCGCTTGGCATCGGCGCCAACACCGCGATCTTTAGCCTGATCGATGCCGTGCTGCTCAAGACGCTCCCCATCCAGGATCCTCAAAACCTGGTCGCTATGGATTGGGCTTCGAAAGGCTGGCCCGAGGGTGTTATCAATGGGCTCTCCGGCAACATGAACGGCGACCCTTCCGGACGCATGACCAGCCCGTCGTTCTCCTACCCCATGTACGAGCAGCTCCGCGCCCGGAATCATGTCTTCTCGAACGTCCTGGCGCTGGCCGGCAACGGCAGTCAGTTCAACCTGGGATATCGCGGCGAGCCGGGACGTGCCGAGGGCGAGTTGATCTCGGGAACGTTCTTCGACACGCTGGGTGTACAACCGGCGCTCGGACGGATGCTGGCGCCGGAGGACGATCGCCTGGAATCCAGCCCCGCAGCCGTGATCAGCTACCGATATTGGGAAGGACACTTCGGACGCGATCCGGGAGTGGTGGGCAGAAGTGTCACGCTCAACGGCGTTCCCTTTACCGTCGTCGGTGTATGTCCGCCGGAGTTCTTCGGCGTTCAGCCGGGCCGGGCGGTTGACGTCTGGGTGCCGCTGCACCAGCAGCCCCACGTCGAACCTCGATGGGCCCCGCAGCCCGAGAACGCCCACGGCAGGGCCATCGGCCCCGACTGGCTCTTCCAACAAAGCACCCGCTGGTGGGTTGTGATGCTCGGACGGCGCAAGCCTGGGGTCACCGAGCAGCAGGCACAAGCCGAGGCGGAGGTCATTCTGCAGCAGAGCATCGCGGGCGACGTCAAGCCCGGCACCAAGCCTGAGACCATCCCTCATCTCGAGGTGACAGCTGGAAGCAAAGGCCTCGACGATCTTCGCCGGCAGTTCTCCAAGCCCCTCGCCGTTCTGATGGCGGTCGTCGGACTCGTGCTGCTGATCGCCTGCGCCAATGTCGCCAATCTGTTGCTGGCCCGGGGCACTTCGCGCCAGAAGGAGATGGCCGTGCGACTGGCTATCGGCGCACGGCGATCGCGGCTGATCCGGCAGTTGCTCACCGAGAGTGTGCTGCTGGCGGCGTTGGGTGGAGTGGTTGGACTCGTGCTCGCCTTCTGGAGCACCGATCTGCTGGTGGCGTTCATGTCGAGCGGACGAGACCCGGTCCACCTGACGGTGACGCCGGATCCGCGCGTGCTCGGCTTCACCATGGCCGTTTCGATTCTTACCGGCATTGTGTTCGGACTAGCACCCGCACTGCGCAGTACGCGGCTCGACCTCACGCCCGCCCTCAAAGCAAGCGATGCGCGGGAACTGGGAACCGCTCCCGGCACTTCGCGGCACCAGGTCCGACGGCAGGGTATCGGCAGGACGCTCATCGTCGCGCAGGTTTCGCTCTCGCTTTTGCTCCTGGTAGGCGCCGGGCTGTTCGTGCGCACTCTGAGGAATCTGGAGAATGAGAATACCGGCTTTGACGAGCGCAACCTGCTGCTGTTCGGCATCGATCCTACGCAAGGCGGGTATAAAGGACAACGCCTGGCGGAGTTTTATCAGGAGCTCATGCGACGCGTGGCGGCACAGCCCGGCGTACGCTCGGTCAGCATGTCGGGTGCGACCTTGATCGGCGGCGGTATGAACTCGCTCGAGACTTTTATTCAGAATCCGCCCAAGATCGCGGACAAAGATGGCGGCGTAGGTTCCTATGTTAATGAGGTCGGCCCGAACTTCTTTGAGACCATGGGAATTCCTCTCGTCCTGGGACGCACCATTCACGAGGCCGATTTGGCCGGCGCGCCCGAGGTCGCCGTTGTCAACGAGGAATTCGCCAGGAAATTCCTGGACGGCGGCAATCCCATCGGCCGGCGGTTCGGCTTCGATTCACAGAAGAAGAGCGCCCCCGAGTTCGAAATCGTGGGCGTAGTCGGAGATGCCAGGTATGACGATCTCCGGCACGATATTCCAGCCACCGTTTATCCGGCAGCACTTCAGGACACCACTCTTGGAGCTCTGCACTTCGAGGTTCGCACGGCCGGCGATCCGAGCGTCCTGGCCCCGGCAATTCGTCGCGTCGCGCAGGGCCTGGATAGCAATCTTGCTCTCTACGATGTGCGCAGCCAGAAAGAACAGGTCGACGAGACTCTGTTTCAGGAGCGCCTGTTCGCGCGCCTGACCGGGTTCTTCGGATCACTGGCGCTGCTGCTCGGCTGCATCGGTGTATACGGCGTGATGGCGTTCGCGGTTACGCGGCGCACGCGTGAGATCGGCATTCGCATGGCTCTGGGCGCGAACCGCAGCGAGATCGTCGGCATGGTGCTGCGCGAGACCCTGGCGCTGGTGGCGATTGGTGTGGCATTGGGCGTCATGGCCGCGCTGGAAGCCTCACGCCTGGTCGCAACCTTTCTCTTCGGACTCAAGCCAAACGATCCCCTGACGATCGCCGTCGCGGCGCTGTTGATGGTGGCCGCGGCGGCGTTCG
The DNA here is from genome assembly GCA_030037755.1 of Terriglobia bacterium. Lineage (GTDB taxonomy): Bacteria > Acidobacteriota > Terriglobia > UBA7540 > UBA7540 > Gp13-AA77. Next base: position 717 of record JASHQD010000463.1, on the reverse strand, counting down.
CCGGATACGTGCCTGCGCGCAGGGCGTCGCACGTCGATCCGATGGTCGCGCTACGCTACGAGTGACGGTTGCCGGTGGTCGGTTGTTAGTAGCCGCTAGTGGTTAGTGGCTAGAAACTGGGAGAGACAAGAGCTGATAGGGTGAAAAAACAGCCGCGGGTGCACCACGCGGGAAAGCTGCCCTTCGGGCACGCATGCCTCTGAATCATCGGAATCCCGCGAGGCGCCGATCGCGCCACCTGAATCGCAGTCTGCGCAGCCCGCATTTCCCCTGATGGATTCCCGCTCGCGCGGGAATGACCGGCTTCCTAAGGCTTTTCGCGGGAGTCATGAGCCCGAGTCCGGCAGCGAGCCTACCAGTCGAGCCGACTCTCTGGGCGAAGCCTGGCTTGCGGGATTGTTTGTGCTGATTCGCCAGGAGGAAGAGAAAGCCCTGGCGCCGTTCGCGCTCGACGCCGATAAGCCCATTCTGTCGCAGGTCGCATGGGGAACGCGCCTCAAAGCCACTGAGCAGGAGCGCGCTATGAGCTTGGAAGAGCAGGGTTTACCGCGAGCGGTCGATCGCAAGTAGTGGGTGATGATCGGCTTGTTTGCAAACGTTTCATCTTCACCAAGCCCGCGATTTTGCTGGTCGAAAAAGCTCTCACCGGGGAAAGAAGCGACCCTCCCCCCGGTAGAGTTTCCGCCGCCAAAAGCCACTAAGTCTTGTAGAATCAGT
>JASHQD010000031.1 GCA_030037755.1 Terriglobia bacterium | reverse complement strand
TCTGAAACTCATAAGTCTCTCCTCAACTGGATCGCATGTGACGAGCCATCGCTGGCTCGTCTGAAATCCAGCCCATGATCGGCTCTTTCGCATGCAGACGTGTCAGGGAAACTTCCGCGGAGTGTAAACCTTGTGTCAATTAATTGTCGGTCACATTGGAGTTGCCAAGCCCCTTCGGGAAAATGGCTAGATATGCGATAGCGACGGGAGGTGATGTCTTCCGCTGAGATGAGGGCGGCCGATGGATAGCTTTACTAGAGTGACCGACAATTCGACTTCAACGCAGTCTGGGAAAGGTAAAGCAATGGACCGTGCGGGGCAATGTAGATGTAGGGAATCAGCTATTGCTGCGTGGAGAGCCTGAGCTGCGCGGTTGAACCGTCGGCTCTATGATCCGCTCGAGGCCGATTGGACTAGTTACCTGCCGTCCTTCATACCGGCGCGGTCGAGAAGTGCCTGCCGCACTTTCTTGCGTATCGATTCCCCCGTGTCTCGAACCAGCTTGTTCTCCGGGTACCTTGCCACTCTCTCGTCGATCTCCCTGTCGATCTCTTCGAGCGCGCGCTCGATTGCGGCCGCGTCGTTGAGGTTTTCGTGAAGCTGAATTTTGAAGCTTCCGAAGGCCTCGCGTGCTTCTTGTGCCTCGTCGCGCGCCCGCTCCGGGCGTCCTATACTGAATCGAATCATCCGAGGTCCCTCCCGAGCCCCCGCGGTTGTCCGGGGAACCACATGTCCTGGATAAATTGGCGGGATCTATGGTGGCATACTTAGGGGTTAGGTGCCAGGCGTCAGGGGCCAGGTGGCTGAAATTGGCCACGGCGGTGCTTTACGGCCAAAAAGGGAGGTTTGGGCCCGCGGGAAATAATAGGCAAGCGCTGTGCTGTCAGCGACTTACGACATGATCCAGATTTGGTAGGCTGGATGCACTGAAGCTTGCCTTGAGTTTTGAGGAGCTAACGCTATGACCATTTTATCGAACCGCACCGTTGGAAGATCTCTAAGTTACGCAGTTCTAAGCCTGCTGGTTGCGGGCGTTTTGGCATTTGGGCAGGATCCACAAGATTCCGCGCCCCCCACGCCCCCGCCGCAGAGTACCGCGCCGGACTCCGGCTGGCATCAATTCCAGCAAAATGCGCCACCGCCGAACGCACAATCCCCCGCACCCGTCGTTCCGGGCGACCCGGCGGATTCGGGCTACGGCCAGAACCCGCCCGATCAGGGTCAGGAGCAGGGGCCGCCTCCGCCGCAGGGCCAGTACCAGGGACCGCCGCAAGGTGGCAATCAGCCTTACGGGCAATATCAAGGTCCACCCCCGCAGGCCGGGAATGAGCCGGCACCTCCTCCGGTTCCGCCTGAGTTGACGATAAGACCGGGGACCATCGTCACTATCCGCACGAACCAGGCGCTCTCTTCCGATCGTAACCAGACGGGCGACCGTTTCTCCGGCACGCTCGCTCAGCCTATCGTCGTCAACGGAATCGTCGTGGCGGCGCCCGGCGAGCCCGTGATGGGCCGGGTGACCGACGCCAAGAAAGCCGGATTGGTAAAGGGCGTTTCGCACCTGGGTCTCGAACTGACCAGCATCACCATGGTCGATGGAAACCCGGTGGTTCTCCAGACGGCAACGACGGGGCATAACGGTCCCACGTCGAACGGCCGTGACGCCGCGGCGATCGCAACGACCACCGCTGTCGGTGCTGCCATCGGTGCTTCCGTCGCGCCCTGGCACGACCTCGGGGGGTCCACCGCGATTGGCGCCGGCGCCGGCGCCGCCGTTGGAATTCTGGGCGTGCTGCTCACACGCGGACGTCCGACGATCGTGCCCCCGGAGAGCGTGCTGACCTTCCAGATTCAGCAGCCGATCGCCGTCTCGACCACAGCCGCGCCGCAAGCCTTCCAGTACATCCAGCCGCAGGACTACGGTCAGGGCGGCCAGCAGGGTCCACCTCCGCGCTATCGCCAGGGCTACGGTCCGGGTTACGGGCCTGCCTATGCCGGTGCTTATCCTTACTATGGCTACCCCGGATACTACCCGTACTGGGGCCCCGGATTTGGATTCTGGGTCGGTCCGCGGTTTTATGGCGGCGGCTACTACCGCGGATGGTATGGACGCGGATTCTACAGGGGCGGCTACTATCGCCGGTAACGCCACACCTTTTCATAGGGGCGCACGAAGAAAGCCGTCAATCGCAAATGGCGATTGGAGGCTTTCGCGCTTTATCACAACCTCAACACAGAGACACCGAGGCACAGAGAAGAGAGGCGATACAACGTGTTCTCTGTGTCTCTGTGTTCCTTCATAGAGCACTTCGCCAGAGGACCTCACCAACGAAGAACGGTCCCATGCGCTCGATGTAGCGCGAGGTCTGGCGGGTCTTGCGCATCTGCTGGATGCAGGCGGAGACCGGGAAGAGTTCTGAGCCGATCAGCCCGATCACGAAGTCATTGTCGTGCTGGTCGAGTCCGAAGCAGGCGAGGCGCACGTCCTGGGCGTATCCGGCTTCACCGAACGCGTGCCCGATGCGTCCGTGTTCAGCGAGAATCGGACCTTGCTCCTCGGGAGGCAGCGTGGAGAATTCTCCGGTGCGCCGCAGCGGATACCATACCGCCCACGGCGATTCGGGATTGAGCACCGCGCGCCGCGACTTGTGGATCAGCCAATCCTCGAGATCGGGCTCGTGGCCCAGCGCGTAAGTCCGGCCGAGCATCGTGAACTCGGGCTTGAACTGGAGTTCAGTGAACGGCGACGCCGACAGAAATTCCCGAAGCTTCGTTACGAAGAATCCGGGTTGTTCATTCCAGGTAAGCAGCCCGATGCCGCGCGGATCGTTCACATCGCTGTAAAGCACGGATTCGAATCCCGCTGCTTCGAGCGCACGCGACAACTGACCGCCATCGCGCACTCCGCCGTAGGCAAGCAATTGCATGAACAGGCGGCGGTCCGAAGTCTGCTGCTCTCCGCCGCGTAATCCACCCTTCTCTCGAAGATCCAGTTTGTCAGCCATAGGATTCACGCACGAACGCGAGCCGCGACCAGGCTTGAGTAGAGATCGCCCAGCCGGTCGAGCATCTCGACCGCAGGCCCGAAGTTCCGGCGATTAATATGTTCCACGTTCAATCCGATCGGCGGCGGATCTGGCGGCAGGTTGTCAAAGACCTCCATCAGGATTCGTTGCGCGAGGCCGATGGAACGTTCCAGGCAGCGCGCGCGCGCCGCCTTCTTGCGCTCGGGATCCTCGTGCGCGAGATCGGCCGCCGAAGCTTCGTCAAGGCGCAAATGACGATCGAGATCGGGCGGAATGTCGGCGCCCAGCCAGCGCAGAAACTGCAGATCCCGCGGATGGCTGACGGGCGCGAAGCTCAGGAACAGCCGCGCTTCCACGCCGTTCAATCGCTGCAGAAGCCAGACGATGTCGTTCGGGTCGAACAGCACCTGCGTGGTGAAGAAGTCGATGCCGGCGGCGTGCTTGCGCCGCACGCGTTCCGCTTCGCCAGCGCGGCTCGGAATGCTGATGGCGCCGAGCGCGCCCACGTGTCCCGCGGCACGCATGCGTTCCGCAGCTTCGGCAACGCCGGGTCCGGGATACTGGATGCTGCTCGACTCGCCGCCGACCAGCACCAGGTCGCGAATCCCATACGTCTCGTCAGTTTCGGCCAGCCACGGCAGCGGATCGGGCTGGTAAACCACGCAGTGATTCACGATGATCTCGGTCGCATGCTCTTCGCGCAGTCGCGCGCCGATCACGCGCGGATCGAGCCGCGGCACAAAGCCCGCAGTACGTTCGCCGGGCCGTGCTTCGTTGTGAATCTCGGGAAGGTTGATGGCGTCGACCGAGTCCGCAACCTTGCTGGCGACGGCGATGGCCTCATCGAGCGCCGCGGGCT
>JASHQD010000462.1 GCA_030037755.1 Terriglobia bacterium | reverse complement strand
CCCAGCGGCGCCCTGACCACGCTCTACAACTTCTGCTCCCGAAGTTCATGCACCGACGCCTCCAACCCCAACGGGGGGCTGATCCAGGCCATCGACGGGAATCTATACGGGACGACGGTTTATGGCGGCGCAGACAATCTCGGAACAGTTTTCAAGATTACCCCGAGCGGCACGTTCACCACGCTGCACAGCTTCACCGATTCACCGGACGGCGCCAATCCCGTCGCGGGGCTGGTGCAGGCCACTAACGGGAACCTCTATGGCACAACGGAGTGGGGTGGCTTGTATGGAGACGGAGTGGTCTTCGAGATCACGCCGGCTGGCGCGCTAACCACTCTTTACAGCTTCTGCGCGCTGAGCAATTGCACGGACGGCAACAACCCCAACAGCGGGCTGATGCAGGCAACGGACGGGAATCTCTACGGGGTGACGGTTGGAGGCGGCGACTACGGCTGGAATGCGGGCATCGTGTTCAGAATCACCATGGGTGGCACGATGACGAAACTTTACAACTTTTGCTCCCTGCCCAATTGCGCCGACGGCAACTCTCCTTACGTAACCTTGACCCAAGGCACGGACGGAAACTTGTACGGCGCAACGGCGATTGGCGGCGAGGGTGACTGTGGGCCCTATCCCGGCTGTGGGACAATCTTCACAATCACACTCAGTGGCACGCTAACGACCCTGTTCACGTTCGATAGGATTGACGGCGGCCACCCCTTCACGGGGCTGCTCCAGGACACCAACGGGAACTTCTACGGAACAACGACGAATGGCGGGGCTGACCGCACGTGCAGTTGGAACGGTATTGGCTGTGGCACGGTTTACAGCCTGTCTATGGGTCTCGGCCCGTTTGTGGAAACGCAGACGACGTCGGGCAAGGTGGGAGCGCCTGTCAAGATTCTTGGGACCAATCTGACGGGCGCAACCGGCGTAACGTTTAATGGCACGCCGGCTACGTTTACCGTCAACCCCGCGGGTACCGCAATCAGCACTGCGGTGCCGAGCGGCGCCACCACGGGGACGGTCCAGGTGGTCACGCCCGGCGGCACGCTATCGAGCAACGTGCCCTTCCGGGTGAGGCAGTAGCACAGCCACTCCTGGCTGTGCAAAGAAGGAAACGCAAGGTAAGAGAGCAACAGGAGCCGCACAGGCAAGAGTGCCTGCGCTACCGCCGGCCCGGCGGAGGCTGATTTGCTGGAGTTGGCTAGGCCAGCTTCTGGCCGCGACAACTCTGAATTGCGATTACACCGCGAGCAAAGCTCGCGGGCAGTCAGAAGGAATCCCGCCTGACCCTGTCGTCCCGTAAGGGTTGCCTGCCTTGTCCGGGATAAGATTGGACGACGGGCCTCCTCCGTCTGTCCCGCCCGTGAAGCTATAGAGCACCGTGTAGGTTTGCGCCGGCAGCACAATCGCCGTCGCTGCCAGGAGCGCAAGGGTCGCGCTCGCCAAAGCCACCCAGGCTTGACCGGAGCCCAGCCCACCATATCTCCCAGTCAGCTCAAAAAACTCTGCTTGCGGGTAACGCATGTGTTACCCTTGATTGTGGTTGAAATTCTCGAGTACGTGAACGCAGCCGGCGTTTCTCCCTTCGCAAAGTGGCGAGAGAAACTCGATGCGACGACGCGAGCGCGGGTAACCGTCGCAGTTCTGAGGCTTGAAGCCGGCAATTTCTCGGCAGCGAAAGGTGTAGGCACTGGAGTGTTCGAGCTGCGACTGGACTTCGGCCCCGGTTATCGGGTGTATTTCGGTAAGGACGGCGAGCAGTTGGTGATCCTGCTGGGCGGTGGCACGAAGAAACGGCAACAGGGCGATATTGAAGCGGCGCGAGCTCGCTGGCAGGAATACAAGGGTACGAAGGCGAAACGAGGCAATGATGGCGAACACACGAAGGTTTAGTGACACGGTTAGGGCGGACCTCGAAAACAGCGTAGAATTTCGCCGGGCGCTTCTGAGCGAAGCGGTCACGTGCATGGTTTCCGGAGATGTCGACACGGGAAAAATCGTACTGCGCGAGTACGTCAACGGAACGGTGGGCTTTCTTAAACTCGGGGCAGCTCTCGGCCGGTCTCCGAAGAGTCTCATGCGGATGCTCAGCCCTGCGGGCAACCCGCAGGCGCGGAATCTTTTTGAGATGATTGCCTATCTTCAGAGGATCGAGGGCACCGTGCTCGAAGTCCGCGCCAGTAACGCGGCTGCAGCCTGACCTGCATTGTCTGTTCCTATCCCTTCCCCGGATTGGCGGACGGCGCACGCGTTTGGGACAACGGACGTGCTGCCTTCCACGCCGTGGCTTTTGAGGGCGGCTTGTAACGCATGGCTACTGCCATGCGCCATCCAGCCCGGTAGTTTTCTCTCGTCTTCCATCTCTCGCCTCCGCCCTCTTGTCACTCGTCACTTCCTCACCCCTTTTGAGGTCCTGTTCTACTACTTTGAATGATTCGTCTGTGTTGACGATGGATCGGCTGGTCTGATGGAGCGACGAACGCCGAAATCGCAGAGCTTTGCTCTGCGCCGTTCCGCGGGGTTGGCTGGCGCATCGAAGGGGCGGCTCAGCGTTTATCACTGTTCCTTAAGGTCACAAATCATCTGTTCCACCGCTTGTGTGTCGCCGTCACGCAGGCCGCCCCCTGCGTCGAGATATTTCTGTAAATCCGCAATTGCAGCAGTCTTGTCAGCCATTTTCTTCCATGTCAGAGCGCGGTTGTAAAAGGCGCTGGCATAGTCGGGCTTGAGGCGGATGGCCTCGGTGTAATCCTCGAGTGCGCCCTCCAGGCTGATGGAGCGGAAGCCAGGAGAGATTCTCCTGGCTTCCTCAAGAGCGACGAGGCAGGTCAGAGCTGCGGTGTGGGCGAGGACGGATTGGCGGCAGGCGTCGTGCTGGTGGCGTTCTTGTCTTCGACGCCCTTGATGTCCTGCTGCTCGCGGAGGACATCGCGCTTCACGGTGGCGCGATCGGCCGCGTTCGGATCCTTGCTGTCTTTCTTGGCGACGGCGTCGATGTACTTTTCCTGCTGGCTCAATTTTGCCGCCTGCTGCTTGGTGAGCTTGCCGGTCTTGACGCCGTTCCGAATCTCGTTTCTCTGCTGCTTCTCGGCGCGCCGCAGGGGATGATTCTTCTGGGCACTGGCGGGTGTCGCTGTACCCAGGGATACTACGAGGGCTGCCACAATCGACGATCCCATAAGGACTCGCGCAAATGATTTGAACATTTTCTTTCTCTCCTTTTCCCTGTTCAGGGCGGCATTCGCCCGGCCGGCCTGGCCTCAGGGTGGGCCCGGCTCGGCGTCTTCAAATTTGTAAACACTCGCATCACGGAAAAGTTGCGGCCATTCACGCTGAGGTTTTGGCGGTAGAGGTATCATTACCATTGAGGGTCTTCTGCCGATCGTCATTCCCGCGAAGGCGGGAATCCATTTTCAAAGGATCTCCCTAACCCGGCAGAGCCGGAACCAAAGAGGCTACACGTCGACAGTCGACAGTCAGCAGGTGGAGACTTCCGAACCGTGTGAACAAAGGGCCAAACCGAAGTGGCCAAAATATCCTGCCAGAAAAGGGCAGAATCTTACGACAGAGGAACGATCTTGTTTTACTCATGGATTCCCGCCTTCGCGGGAGTGACGATTGGCTCAAAGACCGGGGAGCAAATGGCACCACTACCCCTTTTGGCGCGGCGCCGCCATCCAGTGTTACCATTCAGATAAAGGTCAACCCATGGCGCGTTTGCTGATCATCGACGATGAGGAATCGTTGTGTCAGGTCCTGGAGATCGCCTTCCGCCGGGCGGGGCACCAGGTGGAGACGGCGTCCAATACCGAGGCGGCGCGACGCAAAATCGACGGGCGAATCTACGACGTGATCGTCTGCGACATCCGCATGCCCGAGGCAACGGGAATCGAACTGCTGGAGCATGCCCGCTCGACGCGCAATCCGGCGGCCTTCGTGCTGATTACCGCCGTACCGACCGTGTCCACCGCCGTGGATGCGCTCAATCTGGGCGCTTATCGCTACGTGGTGAAGACGGACCGGCTGATCGACGAGCTGAAGGTGGTGATCGGGCGCGCCCTGGAGGAGCAGGCGCTTCGCGAAGAAAATACGCGCCTGCGGAGCGAGCTGCTGCGCGCCTTTTCCCAGGCCAATATCGTGAGTCGAAGCCACGGAATGGAGCGCGTGCTGGAGATGGTGCGCAATGTGGCGCCGGCGCCGAGCACCGTCCTGATCCTGGGGGAGAGCGGCGTGGGCAAGGAGCTGGTGGCGCGCGCCATCCACGAGGCCAGCCCGCGGCGCGAGAAACCCTTCATCTCCATCAACTGCGGAGCCTTCCCTGAGACGCTGCTGGAAAGCGAACTCTTCGGTTACTGCAAGGGAGCGTTCACGGGCGCCGACAGCAACAAGAAGGGAATCATCGAAGCCGCGCACGGCGGAACGCTGCTGCTCGACGAGATCGGCGAGACCAGCCTGAACATGCAGGTCAAGCTGTTGCGGGCGCTCCAGGAGCGCCGGGTGCGGCCACTCGGCGGCAACACCGATCAGGCCGTCGACGTCCGGCTGATCGCCACCACCAATCGCGACTTGAGAAAGATGGTGGACGAAGGCGAGTTTCGCGAGGACTTTTATTATCGGGTGAGCGTGGTGACGATTCAGGTGCCGCCGCTGCGCGAGCGTCCGGAAGACATCGAGCCGCTGGCGCGCCATTTCCTGCAGCGCTTCGCTGCCGCCATCGGCAAACCCTTAAGCGATTTCGAGCCGGAGGCGATGGCGAGACTGACGGCTTGCGCGTGGCCGGGGAATGTCCGGCAGCTCGAGCACGCGGTTGAACACGCCGTGGCCGTCAGCACACCGGAAGACCGCATCATCCGAGCCGGAAGCTTGCCCGTCGATGTCGTCGCCCCGCCGGCGACCCCAGAGGCTCCACTCACGATCGGGGCGGAAGGAGTGGACTTCGAGCGCGAGATTGCGTCGATCGAGAAAAACTATCTCGCCGAGGCTCTGCGCGTGGCAGGAGGAGTGGGGACGCGGGCGGCGGAGCTGCTCCATATCACCTATCGATCGTTTCGGCACTACGCGAAGAAGTATGACCTCTGAGGCCTTCACCGGATCCGATAACGGAGTGGCGCAACTGCCGAAATTTGTCAGCCGCCGCTGACAAAAAACGTCAATCGCCTGCCCGTGGCGAGGGCTGCCGGGCTGCGTCGCGTGATCCACGCGCTGCTAAGCTTCTTAGCCACAGGGTCTTCGACCGAATCCCGCACGGCGAGCGCTTCTGGCAGGAGGGATGCTTTAGAACCTCGCACAAGCCGCCTCGGAGGCGGGGGAACGAGGATAAGAAAGAATGAAGAAGAACGATGGGGGATTTTCTCTAATCGAACTGTTGATCGTAGTAGCGATCATCCTGATCATTGCTGCGATTGCGATTCCGAATCTGCTGAAATCGAAGATGGCAGCCAACCAGTCATCCGCGGTGGCGTCGTTGAGGACGGTCAATACCTGCGAGGTGACATACAGCTCAACTTACAACCAAGGGTTTACATCCACGCTCGTGCAACTCGGGCCGCCTGCGGGCGGGGCGGCGACTTCTGCGGCCGCGGGGTTGATTGACAGCGTGCTGGCAGCCGGCAGCAAAAGCGGGTACACTTTCGCTTACACCGCTGGGGCCGTAGTGGGCAACTCAACGCCAAGCTACACGGTCAACGCGAACCCACAGACACCGGGAACCACCGGTCAGAATTACTACTTCACGGACGAGACGAATGTGATCCGGCAGAATTCGACGCAGCAGGCTGCGGCCACTGACTCGCCCATCGGCGGATAACATCGACTTTCCATATGCATTAGGAAGTCGGGCGGCGCTCGCGGCGGTTCATATCCGCGGGCGCCGCGCTGTTTTTGTTTAACGAAAAGCTTGACGAGCCGTCTGACGGTGATGGACGCGCCGGGTTATACTCGGAGAGGGGACACCATGAGAAGAGACTCGAAGGGGTTTTCGCTTATCGAATTGCTGATCGTCGTGGCGATCATTCTGATTATCGCAGCCATTGCAATTCCCAACCTGCTGAAGTCCAAGGCTGCCGCCAACCAGGCCTCGGCAGTGGCTTCGCTGCGCACCATCAATACAGTAGAGATCACTTATAGCAGCACCTACAACCAGGGATTCACAACGACGCTGCTGCAATTAGGGCCGCCATCGGCCGGCAACGCGACCTCGAATGCCGCCGGGCTCATTGACAGCATTCTGGCCGCCGGCGCCAAGAGCGGCTACAATTTCGTCTACGCCGCCTCGGCCGCCGTCAACGGCCAGGTGCAGAACTACACCGTGAACGCCAATCCGCAGCAGGTCGGCGTCTCGGGCACGATTTACTACTACACCGACCCGACGAACACGATCCGGCAGAATGCCACACAACAGGCAGCCGCCACGGATTCGCCGATCGGGGGCTAGAATGGTCAGTGGCTAGTGGTTAGTGGCTAGAATCATTGAGCCATTTCGTCATCGGGTTATCGGATCACTGGCGATGGCTCAATCGCTCAATGACTCAGTCGCCCAATTTCTCTAGCCACTGCTTACGCCATGTGGGCGGTCGAAATAACCGGACTCACCAAAGACTACCGGCTGGGATTCTGGTCTAAAAACTACAAACGCGCCCTGGACCATCTCAGCCTGGCCGTCGAGCCGGGCGAGGTGTTCGGGCTGCTCGGACCGAACGGCGCCGGCAAGACCACGCTTCTCAAGCTTCTGCTGCGGCTCATCTTTCCGACTGCAGGCTCAGCGAGCATTCTCGGACGTCCGTTGGGCGATGTGCGCGCCCATGCCCGGCTCGGATATCTCCCGGAAAATCCATACTTCTACGATCACCTGACCGCCGCCGAATTCCTGAATTACGCGGGCTGGCTGTGCGGGCTTGATGGGGTCAAGCGGCGCCACCGGGGCTATGAGCTGCTGGAGCGCGTGGGCCTCGCAGGGTCCGCCGACGTGCCCATGCGGCGCTTTTCCAAAGGAATGGCGCAGCGTCTCGGCATCGCACAGGCGCTGGTGAATGACCCCGAGGTGATTTTCCTGGACGAGCCGATGTCCGGACTTGACCCGCTGGGCAGGCGCCAGGTGCGCGACCTCGTTCTCGACCTGCGCCGAAACGGCAAGACGATTTTCTTCTCGACCCACATCCTGCCGGACGCCGAGGCACTCTGCGACCGCGTGGCCGTCCTCAATGGCGGACGGCTGCAGGACGTGGGGAATCTGCAGGAGATTCTGCGCTCGAGCGTCGAATCGATTGAACTCGTACTTGACGATCCGCCAGCGCAGGCTCTGGAGGCGCTTGCCAGGTTCAATCCCACCTCGACCCGCAACGGAAACCTTATGCGGCTCGAGCTTTCGGCAAATGCCGACGTGGACGCCGTGCTAGGCGCGGCGCTCGCCGCCGGAGCCCGCGTGGTTTCCCTGAGTCCCGTCAAGCTCTATTCGCTCGAAGACTACTTCCTTTCCCGCGTTCAGGGAAGGGCGCCGTCTTCCAGGGAGGAGCCGGTGAGCCGGCCGGAGGCGGCACGAAGATGAATCGCATCGCCGCCATTGCCGTTCACACGTTCAAAGAATCGGTGAGAGAGAGGGTGCTCTACACTCTCGTAGTGTTCGCCATTGTGATGATCGGGGCAGGCCTGATTCTCGGCGGGGTTTCGGTGGGAATCAACCAGATCGCGCTTGTGAATCTGGGGCTCAGCGCAATTTCTGTTTTCGGCCTGCTGATCGCGGTTTTCATCGGGATCAGTCTGGTCTGGAAGGAAATGGAACGCCGCACTCTCTATAACGTGCTGTCAAAGCCGGTCGCGCGCGCGGAGTTCATACTCGGCAAGTTTTTCGGGCTCGTCCTGACGCTGGTGGTCAACACGGCGGTCATGACCGCGGGATTTTACCTCGTGCTGTGGTACGAAAAGGGCCGGCTCACGGCGGCGGACGTGGCGCCACTGCAGGCGATTTACTTCATCCTGCTGCAGCTGGCTCTGGTGGTCGGGGTCGCGCTGCTCTTCTCGACCATTTCGGGCCCGGCGCTTTCGGCGCTGTTCACTATCAGCCTTTACGTGATCGGCAGTCTGTTGGGAGATTTGCGCGCCTTCGGAGAGCAGTCGGGCAGCGCAGCGTTGCGCGGAGCCTCGTACGTGCTGAGCGTCCTGCTGCCCGATTTCGGCGCTTTGGCCGACATCGCTCCGGCGGCGCACGGAGAGCTGCTTCCAGCCTCGCGCGTCCTGGCCCAATCACTCGATGCGATGCTCTACGGCATCGTGCTGCTCTCGGCCACGGTCCTGATTTTTGAGCGGAGGGACTTGCGTTGAGCGCGGAGATGATCCAGGCGAAACCCCGCCGCATTGCGGCTGTCGCGTTCGTGGCGGCGCTCGCGGCCTCGATCGCACTGCGAACCAGCCTTGATCGTAAAGCCACAAAGCAGCCGGCGTTCAGCCCGGTGGAATACGTGACCTCCGGAAAGACGCTGCGGCAGCTGAGCTTCGGCTACCAGGGGCTGCTGGCGGATTTCTATTGGACGCGCGCGGTCCAGTACTTCGGCCGTCAGAAGCTCACCGGCACGGGGGATTTCCAGGAGCTTGGCCCGCTTCTCCGCATCACCACCGAGCTTGATCCACACCTGCTGATCGCCTATCGATTCGGCGCGATCTTCCTCGCTGAGGAGCCGCCCTCCGGCGCGGGACAGCCTGACGCGGCGCTCGCGCTTATTCGCCGCGGCATTGCGGCGAATCCATCTTACTGGCGGCTTTGGCAGGACCTCGGCTTTATCTACTATTGGAACTTGAAAGACTACGCGCGGGCGGCGAGCGCGTTTGAGGCCGGAAGCCGCCAGCCTGGCGCCGATGTGTGGATGAAAACGCTTGCCGCTTCTGTAGCGGCGCAAGGCGGTGAACTCGAGACGTCGCGCCAGCTCTGGTCAGAGGTATTCTCGCAGGCAAGCAACGAAAGCATCCGCCGCAGTGCCCAGGAGCATCTGGCCGCAATCAAGGCGGCTGAAGATATCGGGCATCTCGATCAGTTGCTCTCCGAATTCGTCCGGCGTGAGGGACGCCCCGCGTCCTCGGTGGGCGACCTGGTGCGTGAGGGAATGCTGCCGGGATGGCCGGTCGATCCTTCAGGCGTCCGTTACGAACTCGGAAGTGGGGGTAAAGCGGCGCTGGGCGCCGGCAGCAAAGTCGACCTTCACCTGGCGCGCTGAAACGTCCCGGGAAGGACCGCATTGGCATAGGTTCGTGAAGTGATGCAGTCATTCGAGTTCGTTTTTTGGGAAGCGCTGAAGGCCCTGGCGTTGCTTGTGGCCGCTCTGCTGGCCGTGAAAGCTGCAAGGCCTTTGGTGCGGCGCGACCGCCGCTGGCTGATGCTCTATGTCGCCGTTGTCGCCGTGACGGCTTGGGGCGCCCAGATCGTGGGCAAGGACATTGCCGCCGAGGTGTACGGCGAATCGGTTGCGAAGAATCTGGATCGGCACGAGTACGCGCTGGCTTATAGCAACGGGTTGCGCGCGGTGGAGCTGCGGCCGGCGAACCTTTATTACTGGCAGATGCTGGCGCGCGCCAAGTTCGGGCTGCGCCAGTACCAATCGTTGCTCGCCGATGAGCCCGCTTTCCAGGCGCTCAGCCGCAAAGGTCTGAGCGAAGATGACGTGTTGCGTTTCACCTATGCCCGGTACGCTCTCGGCGAGTACAATCAGGTCATCTCAATCGCGCGGCAGATCGCGGGGCAGAATCCGGACTATCCCAAATCCTACGTGCTCGCGGGAATGGCGGAAACCGCCTTGCGGCGTTATTCCGATGCCGAGCCCGACTTTTTGCAGGCGCTCAAGATCCTGCCCAACCAGCAGGACGCCGTGGAGGGTCTGGCGCAGGTTTATTTTCTGGAAGGCGACGCCAAACGTGCCGTCGCCGTGCTGGACGCAACCGCGCATTACGACTTCACCGCCGATCAGCGGCGACGCTTTGAGGAATTGAAGGCCTTATATGAGCAATGAGCGCAGAATCCGCTTCGGCCTGCGCCTGGAAGACGCGGTGGCACTTGCTTTCTTCCTGATCAATCTCATCCTGCAGCTCCTGTTCAGCGAGCTGCGCGGCGAGAACCTCAGTCCGGCCGACGTGCTGGTCATCATCCCGGCGATGGCCGTGCTCCTGGCCAAAGAACTGGTGCATTATTTTGTGGCGGGTGGCGGCGCCAGCGGCCACGAGAGCGATGTGCGCGAGTTCGTTCGTCCCTATTGGGAAATCGTGCGCGATTGGGCGCCGTTTCTCATCATTCTGCTCATGTACTACTCGCTGTGGGGCGGTGCCACGCACCTGCTGATCACCCGCGACCGCGATGCCGCGTTGATGGCCATCGATCAGCGCGTTTT
>JASHQD010000461.1 GCA_030037755.1 Terriglobia bacterium | reverse complement strand
GCATGCTGGGCGCGACCGTGATGCCGCACAATCTTTACCTGCATTCTTCACTGGTGCAGACCCGCGCCATTGAGCGGACGCCCGAGGGGTTGCGCACGGCCCTTCGCTTCAATTTCCTGGATTCGTTCCTGGCGCTCAATTTCGCGTTCCTCATCAACGCCGCCATCCTGATCATGGCCGCGGGCACGTTCTTCAAGCATGGAATGCGTCAGATGGCGGAAATTCAAGAGGCCTATCACACGCTGTCGCCGCTGCTGGGTGTTTCGGTCGCCAGCCTGCTGTTCGCCATCGCGCTGCTCTGTTCAGGGCAGAACTCTACGCTGACGGGTACGCTTGCCGGCCAGGTGGTGATGGAAGGATTCCTGAACATCCGCCTTGCTCCCTGGCTGCGCCGCCTGATCACGAGGCTGCTGGCGATTGTTCCGGCCATTATTACCGTCGCTCTGTTTGGAACGAGCGGAACGGCGAAGCTGCTGATCCTGAGCCAGGTGGTCCTGAGCCTGCAGCTCTCGTTTGCCGTCTTTCCGCTGGTCAAGTTCACGTGCGACCGGCGTAAGATGGGCGAGTTTACCAACGCTCCGTGGCTGCGCGCGCTGTCGTGGACAGTGGCGTGGGTGATTGCGGGATTGAATGCGTACTTGTTGATTCTCTTGGTGTGAGGAGTCGACGGTTGACAGCCGACAGTCAACAGTCGGTTCACCGTTACTGTCAACTGTGAACTGTCAACTGTCAACTAACTGACATGTTCCGGAAAATCCTCGTCGCTCTCGATCACAGCAAGGCCGATGCGGCGCTATTGCCGCAGGTCAAAGAGTTGGCGCGCCTCACCGGCGCCGAACTTCTGTTGCTGCACGTCGCAACGGGCTGGGCTGCGCAGTGGCAGCGGAATCTGAATCTATCGGACTCGCCGGAGATTCATGCGGATCGCGAGTACCTGCAAACGCTTCAGAACGATCTCAGCCGCGAAGGCTTGAGGGTGAGGTCTCGTCTCGCCTCAGGCAAGCCTTCCGACGAGATTCTGAAATCGGCCCGCGAGGAAAGCTGCGACCTGATCGCCATGACTACGCACGGACACCGTCTGCTGGAAGATCTCATCTACGGCACCACCATTACGCGCGTGCGCCACGAGTCCGACGTGCCCATATTCCTCGTGAAAGCGTCCGAGACCGGCGGCGAGGTGTAGACCAAGGCATCGAGACAACAGGATCAGCTCGATGAGAATCCGGGTGGAATCGTACGCGGGTTTCAAGGCCGACGAACGTCCGGTTCGGTTTCAGCTTGATGGAAACCCGTACGCGGTCGAAGAAGTGCTCGACCAATGGTTCGGCCCCGACAGCACGTTCTTCAAAGTGCGCGCCGACGACGGCAATCTCTACATTCTTCGCCATCTCACTTTCAGCGAGCCGGATGAGTGGTCGCTGGAGTCGTTCAGGATGCTGTAGCGCTCCGGATGCTGTAGCGCCGGTGTCCTCACCGGCGGCGCCGAGGACAGCGCTGGCGGTTCCGGGATTTGACTCGTCGCACGCTGTGAACGAGGCTAGCTATCGAGTGGTCAGTTCGCTAGTCCCCGGGCGAAACACCTTGGATTTTTGCGCCCCGAGCAACGCCTCTATTTCCTCTCGGAACTTTTGACGAATTTTCAATCACTTAGTCGCTATTTTTCGAATATCATCTGCCTCATTCTAAATAACGACGGCGGCCAGGTCCCCGTCGGAGGCCTGGTTGCCATAGAGCGCATCAGAGCCCGCCATTCGAAGGTACGCCGCGAGCCGCCCCAGGTGAACATCCAGCAGGAAGCGCAGCACGCGCAGCGGGGCGGGGCGCACGCGCGATACCGAGGCGATGTCCAGCGACTCGAAGACGGGATAGACGCTCACAAAGTCGCCGTCGCGCACCTGATAGGAGAAATCGACCGGGGAACCGTTGGCGAGCACGAGATCGACTTCGGTGTGCGGCACACCGAAGCTCTCCACGAAATCCTTCACCGAGCCGCCGACGTCGAAGCGGCGCACGACCTCCTTCGTCCGGCTCTCGTTCGGGAGAAAGTCGTTCAGCTCGGCATAGAAGCGAAATCGCGCCGAACTCATGAGTGAATCCGCCTCCACTAACGTACGATTCCGGCGCTCCGCAAAAGTGCCGCACACTGCGGGTCTGCAAGCAAGGGATCGTAAAGGGGGACTGTTCCTATTCCCGTGGTGGGAGTCACCATGTGTTGTGCGATCGCTTCCTTCAGAAGGTCGAAGGCCTGCCGCTGGTCGCCCAAGGCCAGATAAACCAGTGCCAGGTACGAGAAATGAGCGGGATTACGGCGCACGGACTCGGGAAAATCCGACAGGATCTTTCTCGCCTGAGCGGCCTGTCCGGCGAGCGCGTAAGCCTGTGCCAGTTCGATTGAGATCAGGTGCGTGGAATCGCAGGGCTCGGACTTTCGGTACTCCGAAACGGCTTCCGGGAACATGTGCCTGGCAACATAGACGGAGCCCAGGTCGGTGTGTGCAAGGCAGAAACCCGGGTCCATCTCCAGAGTCCTTTGGAGTTGTGCCTCTGCCTGCTCGTACTTTCGATCCAGGTAGAGGATATATCCCACCTGGGTGTTGATGAGCACGGAGAGCGGATCGAGTTCCCGTGCGCGATTGATTTCCGCGTTGGCCTCGTCATAGCGTCCTTCGCTGCCCAGAAGCTCCGCGTACCATTGATGCGCGGTTGGATAACCCGGACTGAGCTCGATCGCGCGGCGAAGTTCCCTCTCTGAGCCCGCGCGATCGCCCTGGTCATTGTCCAGCGCTCCGAGCGACGCGTGCGCTTCGGCAAGCTTCTCGTCGAGCTGCAAGGCCCGTTCGGCGTCCGTTCTCGCCTTCGAGTAGGCCTCGGGACGCGGCTGGATGCCGCCTTCGCCCAGCAGCAGGTAGGTATCTGCGAGGCCGGCGTACGCCGCCGCATAGTTCGGGTCTCTCTCGACAGCCCGGTCGAAGTACTCAATTGCCTTGTTGAAGCCGGCCTCCGTGCGCTGATTCCAGAAATAGCGTCCTTCAAGGTACGCATCATAGGCCTCTGCGTTCGCCGGTGGGTGGCTTGCAGCTTGTACCGGCGCGGGAGATTGAGGCTGGGTTTGCGGTTGGACCTGGGACTCGACGTGGCTCGTGATATCCGCCGCCACCCGGTCCTGCAAAGCGAGGACATCGCCCGATTCTTGCTCGTAGCTCTCGGCCCACAAATGCTTGTCGGCGGGCACGGCGATCAATTGCGCCGTGATGCGGAGCCCGTCAGGCGTCTTGAGCATCGAGCCTTCCAGGATGGCGTTCACCTTTAACTCGCGCCCGATCTCCGGCAGTCGCTTGTTCGAGCCCTTGTAAGTCATCACCGAGGTACGCGAGATCACGGTCAAGCCGCCGAGCCGGGCCAGATCGGTGATGACTTTGTCGGTCATGCCGTCCACCAGGTATTGCTGTGCCGGATCAGCGGAGAGGTTTTGGAACGGCAGCACCGCGATGGAGCGAATCGGGCCGGG
This sequence comes from Terriglobia bacterium, assembly GCA_030037755.1. Taxonomy (GTDB): domain Bacteria; phylum Acidobacteriota; class Terriglobia; order UBA7540; family UBA7540; genus Gp13-AA77. Next base: position 2,904 of record JASHQD010000461.1, on the reverse strand, counting down.
CGCGGAACGCCTGAATACTCGATTCCCCCAATCACCCACTCCGAGCGCCAGCAGCACGCGCAGGAAGATCGCTATCGCGGCGCCGGTCATCACCCATCCTGCCACTTTGGATTGCCACCACGGGCGGTTCACGTCCGCGGGCGATTCCGGTTCCGCCGCGTCGGCCCTTGCCGGTGCCAGCCCGGCATCCACATCGCGCCTCAGGCGCTTCAGGTCGCTTCCGATCTCAAACGCGTGCTGATAGCGTTTCGCGGGTTCTTTCTGCAAGGCCTTCAGAGTGATCCGTTCGAGTTCGAGCGGCAAATCCGGATTGAATTCCGAGGGCGGCGCCGGCGCCTCGCCCAGAATCGAATGAAAGACCACGGCCGACGTCTTGCCGGTGAACGGCCGGTGACTGCTGGACATTTCATAGAGCACGGTGCCGAAGCTGAACAGGTCCGTGCGCGGGTCCAGTTCTTCGCCGCGCGCCTGCTCCGGCGACATATAGGCGACGGTGCCCATCATGGTGCCCGCGCTGGTGAGATCGTTGGGATCGATGGACTGCGTCGGGCTTTCGTCGCTGCTCGACTCGTCCGCTCTTGAAGACGACTGCCGCCAGGCAGCGCCGGTCGGCTTCGCCAGTCCGAAGTCCAGGACTTTGACTTGTCCGCGCGTGGTGATGAAGATATTGGCCGGCTTGATGTCGCGGTGGATGATGCCGGCGGCGTGCGCCGCCTCCAGCGCGTCCGCGATCTGGATGGCGAAGTCCAACACCTGCTCGAGCGGCAGGGTTCCGCCGGCGATGCGCTGCTTGAGCGTGGTCCCTTCGAGGAGTTCCATGATCATGAAGGGATGATCGTCTTGGGCGCCGATGTCGTAAAGCGTGCAGATGTTGGCGTGATTCAGCGCCGACGCGGTCCGCGCCTCGCGTTGGAAGCGCTCCCGCGCCATGGGATCCATGGCCAGCGCCTCGGGCAGAAACTTGACGGCTACACGGCGGCCAAGGCGCACGTCCTCGGCTTCGTACACCACGCCCATGCTGCCGCCGCCGAGCTCTCGTAAAATCCGATAGTGGGAGATAGTTCGATCGAGCACCGCAGTCCGTTCAGTGTCCTATTATGCCAGTGAATTCAGCATACCATCGAGACTGTACGAACCTGCAAACTGCGGTTGCCAGACTGGTAAGCGTTGAGTTAATGCTGGGATTGCCCGTTTCACCGGAACGGCCCACGGAACGCACGCGACGGAGATTATCTCAGTCGACGTGAAACACTTCCGTCATCGGCGACCACCATTCCCCCGGCTCCGCGGTCGGGACCGGATGCTGCATCGGATCCATGATGGTCCACCACTCCTGCGTTTTGGGATCGGCCGCCATTTTCGCCATATCCGCGTCGTAATCGGTGCCGACGTATTCGAAATAGGCAAAGAGCACGTCGTCGCGATGAAAGATGGAATAGTTCCGGATGTTGCAATCGTAGATGGTCTTGAGCACCTCGGGCCAGACAGCGGCGTGGTACCTCACGTATTCCTCGTAAGCTTCAGGCTTGAGCCCGATGATGCGGCCATAGCGCTTCAACGTTGCCGTGCTCATGACGATCTCCCTTCGAGTACAGCGGTGGAGCGACGAAAGCTTCAGTTGAGACGGTAGACGCGGATTGCGTTCTCGCAAAAAAGCTTGTCGCGGTTCGATTCACCCGCGCTCGCTATCAGCGCCGACAGCGCCTCGACCCATTGCCGGAAACTCGCGGATAGCGTACAAACGGGCCAGTCGCTGCCGAACATCACGCGATCCCAGCCGAAGCACTCGATCACGTGCTCGACGTACGGACGCAGATCCTCGGGCGTCCAATGATCCTGGTCGGCGTAGGCGACGATCCCGGAGACTTTGCAGACCACGTTGGGAAACGCCGCCATTCGCCGCATGTCGTCGCGCCAGGGATCGAGGACGCGCTCTTTCACCTGCGGCACGCCGCAGTGATCGAGAATGAAACTGACCTCGGGACAATATTCCACCAGCTGGATGGCGATCGGGAGCTGGCGTGCCAGCACGCAAATGTCGAACGAGAGGCCGTATTGCGAAAGACTGCGGACGTTGTCGCGAAAAGCCGCACTCTGGCCGAGTTCGTCCGCTTGCGTGTGCAGGATGCGTCGAATGCCTTTGAGGCGCGGATTCCCGGCGATCTGATCGACGTAGCGGCGAAAACCTTCGCTCTCGGGTCGCGCGCAGGCCACGACGGCTTCGAGCGGATTGCCGGGCTGCTCCGCCAGCGCGAGAATGTGGCGCGTCTCGGCGAGCATGTAGGGCTCATCGACATCGGCCTCGAGATGGACGGATTTCTCCACGCCCAGGCCCGCGGTGGCCGTGAGGTAATCTTCCATGCGAAAGCTGCGTCTCAATCCAGGACGTCCGCCGGTCAGGCTGCCCGGCGCCGGCTGGGTCTCCAGCCAGACGTAAGAGAACAGGTCAAGGTCCCAGAGGTGCTGATGGGTATCGACGATTCGCATTGCTTCAGTCCGGTGGAGAATCTATCGAAGCTCGGCAGCGCCGTCAAGAGATCTCGCGTAAGGGCTCGCTGTAGCGGCGGTGTCCCCACCGCCGCGCCCGTGAGTAGCAGTTTCGGCGGTGAACACATCCCCCCGGCGGCGGTGAACGCATCCCCCGGCGGCGGCGGTGAGCACATCCCTCGGCAGCGGCGGTGAGGACACCGCCGCTACAGCGATCGATGCCAGCCAACACGGCCCAATCCGATATTCGCATCCGCACGGCGACCGCTGCCGACGCGGCGCCCATGATCCCCGTGGTGAACGCGGCCTTCGCCGTCGAGACTTTCATCGACGGCACGCGTACCGACGAGGAGCGCATGAGCGAGATGATGCGCAAAGGCGAATTCCTGCTGGCGGAGCGCGCCGGCGGACGCGTCG
>JASHQD010000460.1 GCA_030037755.1 Terriglobia bacterium | reverse complement strand
CTCACGGCTTCTGCTCGCGCATTGGGGCTGAATGCGGAGCACTAGTTATAGATGCCGCTCTGCCCGGAGGAAAGGCATGCTTTCGACGGGCTCAAGGCCTCTCCTATCCATCGAAACGAGATCCAGATTACGGCCACCATTCCCCGCCCCTGGCGATCTTCATCAAGAACGATATTCCAATCAAGGTCGACATGACCTGGCGGCAGCAGTTAGGAGTGCGTCGCTCAAGAGACGCAAGAGGATACCTTGATTGTTGGCGCACTGTGGAGTAGACTCCACAGTATGGAAACCATTCAAGTCGTTCTCGATTCGAAGCTGCTACGCGCAACCAATGGAGCTGCACGGCGCGCGCGAGTGAATCGCTCCGCTCTTATTCGTGAAGCCATTCGCGACTACTTGCGACGCATTGAAATTCGCGAAATGGAAAAGCGAGAGCAAGAAAGCTATCTGCGGCATCCCGACTCTACCGCTGAGGTTGAGGCCTGGGAACGGGAGGCGGTATGGCCGGAGAAATGAACCGCGGCGACATCCGGCTATATCGATTCCCGCGGCCGGACAAGGAAAGACCTGTAGTCATCCTGACTCGTGGGAGCATCTTGGGTCATTTATCAAACGTCACGGTGGCACCCATCACCTCAACGATCCGCGACGTGTCGTCTCAGGTTCATCTGACCGCGGCCGACGGAATGCTGGGACCCTGCGCCGTAAACTTGCACAACGTGGTCACAGTACCCAAAGAGCATCTCGGGAAGAGGGTTGCCACTCTCAGCACGGAGCGTTTACATGACGTTTGCAACGCTCTCGCCTACGCCTTGGGCTGTGGGCAGTAGGGCATGCGGCCCATTCTAATCCGTGGCGAACTTCTTTGCCTGTCAGTGCCGGTGAACCCTCGCCTGTGTTACTGTTGAATCTACCCGTTGGATGCTCCTCTGGCCGCGTATCAGCGGGATTCCCCGATTGAACCGATGAGTGAACCGTTAACCGAACAGAAGCGAAAACCGCGCATCCTGAGCGGCATGCGTCCCACCGGACGGCTGCATCTCGGCAACCTGATGGGTGCGCTCGACAACTGGATCAAGTTGCAGGACCAGTATGAGAGCTACCACTGCGTGGTCGACTGGCACATGCTGACGACCGACTACGCCGAAACTGCGGACCTCCAGGACAACATCTGGCAGATGACCGCAGACTGGCTCGCGGCCGGACTCGATCCGGTGAAGGCTGCGTTTTTTGTGCAGTCGCGCATCCTGGAGCACGCCGAGCTGCACCTTCTGCTTTCCATGATCACCCCGCTCGGGTGGCTGGAGCGCGTGCCCACGTACAAGGAGCAACTCGAAAACATCAAGGATCGCGACATCCACACTTATGGATTCCTCGGCTACCCGACGCTGCAAGCAGCCGACATCCTGATCTATAAGGCCGACGCCGTCCCCGTGGGCGAGGACCAGGCGCCGCACATCGAACTCGCGCGGGAGATTGCGCGGCGATTCAACAACTTTTACGGACCGATCTTCCCGGAGCCCAAGACTCGGCTCACGCCGACGCCGCGCCTGCCCGGCACCGACGGCCGGAAGATGTCGAAGAGTTACAACAACGCCATCTATTTGTCGGATGCGCCGGAGACCGTCTGGAAGAAAGTCTCCACCATGATCACAGACCCGGCACGCAAGCGGCGGACCGATCCCGGGAATCCCGACATCTGCCCGGTCTTCGATCTGCACAAGGTCTTCTCGGACCAGCCGATCATCGATCGGGTGAATCGCGAGTGCCGCACGGCTGAGATCGGCTGCATCGACTGCAAGAAGCTGATGGTCGAGGGACTGAACCGGCGACTGGCGCCCATCCAGCAAAAGCGCCGCGAGTATGAGGCGGATCCGCAGAAGGTGTGGGACGTGCTCGACGACGGCACGGTCCGCGCGCGCAAGGTGGCGCAGGAGACGATGGGCGAAGTGCGGGAGGCGATGGGGCTGGTGCGAAAGTAGCCGGCTTGGACTATGGAGCGAACCCACGATTCCGCTTCTCAGGCAGACCCTGCGACGTCAGGTGGCTTGGTAGAATCTGGCACACTAGATGATCAGGAGACAGTCTGACGCGGCCGATCAGCTTTTCGCCCTTCTTGACCTCGAAGAGCAAGAGTCCACAACGGTGAGTCACGTCACTGAAATTCCAGATGACATGTGCTAGCCTGTAGCAGGAAGTTTTCCTGGGGGACAACTTCCTGTGTCTTTATGCAGGCGACCGGCCCGGTATATCTGCGCGGTTTCAGAGCAATCAATTTGGCCTTTGGACTTGGATCGCGACCTCGAGCGCAGCGGGGTTCAATTTTACACGAACGAAGCCAACAGGTTATTGAAAACAAGGCACTTCTGTTTTTCATAGCACGTGAAAGCCAAGAGGTCATTAAAAACAAAGGAGATAAGCTGCGAAAGCCAAGAGGTTACTGATTTGAAGGGATTTAGCCCTGTTCTAAGACTCCGATTTTAGCGCTAATGTCGCGAAAATGTGGCCGGATGAGGCTGTTTTGGAGCCTCCGGCAGCCCGCGTATGCCGAATCAAGAGAACCAATCCGCTGACCTGACGGTAGCGAAAGAGACGGTCCCGAGCGATAGCGGCGCGGCGGCACCTGAATCCGCAATCTCGCCCGATCCCGCAGCCAACGGGTCGTTGGTCGCTGCCGCCGAGCCAGCCAAGCGTGCCACCCGCGCTTTGACAGAGCCGCCGCCGGTGAAGCTCGAGGCCTACGAGGGACCGCTCGACCTGCTGCTCGATCTCATTCGCAAGCAGGAACTGAACATCTACGACATTCCCATCGCGCGAATCACAAAGCAGTACCTGGACTACCTGCACATGATGGACGAGTTGAACATCGATCTCGGCGGCGAGTTCGTTTTCATGGCGGCGACCCTGATTTACATCAAGTCGCGCATGCTGCTGCCCCCCGACCCGAACGCGACAGACGAAGAGCTGGAAGACCCGCGCGCCGAGTTGGTCCACCGGCTGCTGGAGCACGAGCAGTTCAAGAACGCGGCCCAGATGCTGCAATCGAAGCGCGTGGTGGAAGAGGCGATGTGGTCGCAGCCCGGCATCGGCGAGTTCGCCGAAGCCGAAGATGAGCCCGGGCTCGCAGTCTCGATTTTCGACCTGATCTCGTCGTTTCGGGAGATTCTGGAGCGCGCGAAGAAAAGACCGCCGTTGGCGATCCAGCGTGAAGAAGTAACAGTCGCTGAGATGATCGACCATGTCCGCGAGGTTCTGCGTAGCCGGCGCGGTCCCGTCCAGCTTGACGATCTGGCTGCGGGTTTCCTCAGCCGGCAGGCTCTGGTCGCGCTGCTGCTGGCGCTATTGGAGCTGGTCCGGCTCCACGCGATTCTGCTGCGCCAGAAGGAACTTTTCTCTCCGATCACCTTGCAACGCAGCAAGTATTTCGACGAGGTCATGGCCGGAGCCAATCGCACCACGCTGGAAGCGGCGTTGGAGGAGAGTTTTGGCGCGGAAGAGGCGAGTAGCGAGTAGCGAATAGCGAGTAGCGAATGGTGAATGGCACTCAACAGTCAACAGTCGCCAGTCCACAGGCAGCAATTCAAGGGGAGAGAGCTGTCGTGGCGCTGCCGATTAACTCCCTGACCGTTGGAGCCTGACTGCGAACTGTCAACTGTCGACTGTCAACTAATCGAGAACGAATGTCCGAAAGCACACTCACAAACGACACTCTCAAGGCACTCATTGAGGCGATTTTCTACGTCTCGCCGGAGCCGGTGACGCTCGACATGCTGGCCAAGGCGCTTCCGGGTGAGGAGCGCGACCGCATCAAGGGCCTCGTGTTCGAGCTGATGAACGATTATGCCTGGCCGCAGCATGGCATCCAGATCCGCCCGGTTGCCGGCGGCTGGCAGTTCTCCTCGAAACCGGAGCACCACGAGGTGCTGCGCGGCTTCGTGAAGAGCCTGAAACCGCCCGTGAGGCTCACCAAGCCATCGCTCGAAGTGCTGGCGGTGATCGCGTACCGGCAGCCCGTTACCGTCCCGGAGATCAACGACATCCGCGGCGTCGATTGCGGCGGCGTCCTTCACACGCTGATGGAACGCAAGCTGGTGGTGACTGCGGGACGCAAGAACGTGGTCGGCAAGCCTATTCTTTATCGAACGTCTCGCGATTTTCTGGTGCACTTCGGACTGCGCGATCTAGGCGAGCTTCCGAGCCTACGTGAATTCGAGGAAATGGCGCGCCAGGCGCTCGGGTCGGAACTGCTGCCTCCCGACGAGTTCCCGTCGGGAGCGCAGATCGCATCGGAGGACGCCGCCGCTGCCGCGCCTGAAGACTCGGTAACCTCCGGCCAGGCGGAATCGGTCACCGCCGAAGAGCCCGGTGCTTCGCCGAACGCCGGGACAGCAGAAAGCGACGATTCTGCCTCTGCCGACCCAACTGCCGCGCCAAGTGTTTCGGGCGACCTCCAGCCGGCAGCCTCTGCGCCTGGAAATCGCGAAGATGTTGAGTAAGGACTCAATCCTTGATAGAGTAAGGACATGAGTAAGGTAACGAGCAAGCTTCAGGTGACCGTCCCCAAGGCGATTGCGGACCAGTATGGTGTCCGTCCCGGTGACGAACTCCAGTGGCTTCCCGCCGGCGATGCAATCCGAGTCGTTTCCCGGAAACCTGGAGTTCACCAGCAGACCCTTCCAAGCGTTGAGGAACGCCTCGCGCTCTTCGATGAAATGATCGAGCGTCAGAGGCGCCGTGACGGGAGTCGCCAAGCGAAGGAAGGGGCGAAGACACATTCAACTAAAGGTCGGGCACTCAGGCCTCACGAGATCGAGCGGGGATGGACCCGCGAGGAGCTATACGCTCGTGGCCGCACTCGTTGACACCAACGTGCTTGTTTACGCGTTCGACCCGTACGACCGCCGTAAGCAGCGCATCGCGACGGAACTGCTCAGGCAAGGTCTCCAAAGTGATTCGCTCCGAATCGCACATCAGGCCCTGGTGGAGTTTGTCGCTGCTGTCACGCGTCCTCGGAGCGGTGGGGCCTTGCTTTCCATGGTGGAAGCATGCCGTGAGGCCGAGACCCTTTTGATTCAGTTCCTGATTCTCTACCCGAATGGAGCGCTGGTGCGCCACGCCTTGCGAGGGGCTGCGGCTTACCAGCTTTCCTGGTACGACGCCCACATGTGGGCGTACGCCGACTACTACGGGCTCGCGGAACTGATTTCGGAAGATTTTGAGGACGGGCGGCTCTACGGGTCCGTGCGGGTGGTGAATCCGTTTGTGCCGTGAGACCGGCAACCGAATAGGCGATGCAATGCTCGAGCGTCTTCAAAAAATCATCTCCGCCGCCGGCGTCACCTCGCGCCGCAAGGCCGAAGAGTTAATCCAGCAGGGACGTGTCACGGTCAATGGCCAAACCGTGACGGAACTGGGCTCGAAAGCGGACCCCATCCGCGACCGCATCCAAGTGGATGGACGTCCGTTGCGGCGGGGCTCGAAGCTTGTGTATCTCCTGGTACACAAGCCCGCCGGCTATGTGTCCACGGTCACAGACCCGCAGCACCGTCCGACCGTAGTGTCGTTAGTGCGGAGCGTCAAGGAGCGCGTCTACCCCGTCGGACGCCTTGACTACCACACTTCGGGCATCATGCTGCTGACCAACGATGGCGAGCTGGCGAACTTCCTCATGGCGCGGGCTTCCGCCGTCCCCCGCACCTACCACGCGAAACTGGAAGGCACACCGGACCGCGAAAGCCTGCGCCAACTCGAGCGTGGCATTACTCTCGACGGGCAGCGCACGGCCCCCGCTCAGATTCGTCTGCTGGGAGCGCGGGGTGAGCGGGACAAGCCCTGGTACGAAATTACCCTGGTTGAAGGACGCTACCACCAGGTCCGGCGCATGTTTGAGCAGATCGGACAGCCGGTGGTAAAGTTGAAGCGCGTGCGCATCGCCTTCCTCACCGATGAAGGTCTCGCGCCGGGTCAATTCCGGCACCTGACGCCCGCCGAAGTCCAAAGACTCAAGCAATGGGGCAGCAAGCCGTCGAACAGGCGTCCGGGGAGCGCGGCCATCCTGCCCGCTCCAGAAAAACGCGGTCGCGGCGAATCCTCAAGAACCAGCGGTCGGAACGCCGGCATTACGGCCGGCGGTGACGCCGCCGCTACAAAGCTCCGCCGTAGCACGGAGATAAACTGATGGCTACTTCAAGGTCCTTTTCCACGTCCCGATCTCCGATCTCCCATCTCGTCACCGCCTGGGCGCGCTCTCTCGAACCCTATCCTCCGGGCAAACCCATCGAGGAAGTTGAACGCGAACTCGGCCACCCGGCAATCAAGCTGGCGTCGAATGAGAATCCGTGGGGACCGTCGCCGCTCGCGGTCGAGGCGGCTACACGCGCCCTGCAGAAGGCCAGCTTCTACCCCGACGGCGGCGGCTATTATCTGCGCGAAAAGCTCGCGGCACTCCATCAGCTCGACATGGATCGCATTATTCTGGGCGCAGGTTCGACGGAGCTGATCGAGCTTGTAGCCAGGACCTGCGTTGCGCCCGGCGACGATGTGGTGGTTTCAGAAAAGTCGTTCTACATTTACGACACGGCCACGCGATCCATGGGCGGCCGCATCATCAAAGCGCCGATGCGCGAACTGGCCTGCGATCTCGAGGCGATTCGCGCCGCAGTGACAGCGAAGACCAAGATCATCTATCTTGCGAACCCGAACAATCCGACCGGCACGATGTTCACGGCGGACGCACTCGAGAATCTCCTCGATTCCCTGCCCGCCTGGATCCTGGTGGTGCTGGACGAGGCCTACTACGATTACGTTCCGGCGCCCGGCTACTCGCGTTCGCTTGACCAGGTCCGCGAGGGCCGCAATCTTCTGGTCCTGCGCACGTTCTCCAAGGTGCACGGGCTTGCCGGGCTGCGAATCGGATACGGCGTCGGCAGCGAGCAGCTGATCGAGGCGCTGAATCGCGTGCGGTCGCCCTTCAATGCGTCGGCTGTGGCGCAGGCGGCGGCCATGGCCGCGCTCGACGATCACGAGCACCTGCGGCTGTCGGTGGAATCGAACGCCCGGGAGATGGAGTTTCTCACGCGCGAACTCGACGCTCGGGGCATTCGCTACACGCCTTCGGTCGCCAACTTCGTGCTCATCGAGACCGGCCGCGACTGCAACGAAGACTTCCGGCAATTGCTGCACGAAGGTGTCATCGTGCGGCCCATGAAGCTTTACGATCTCCCGACGTCGCTGCGAGTGACCGTGGGAACGCACGCGGAGAATCGGACGTTCCTGGAAGCGTTGGATCGCGTGTCGCAGTTGACAATGGCACTGGAAACGGTCAGTGTGAAATCGTGAGACGCGGGGCGGCCCGGATCCGAATGCCGGGCGATCCGATCTTCTGCGCGCCTGCAGGAGGCATGAGATGGCCAGCACTCATAGTCACTCTCTTGAGCCCACGCCACCCGTGTGGCGGCACGATCGGCGGCTTGCCGAACGGGGCATTCCCAACCCGGACTCGATTACACGGATTCTTCAGGACTGCCGCACTTTGGCGGTCGTGGGCCTCTCTTCCAGGCCCTCGCGGCCGAGCCACGGTGTCGCCGCCTACATGCAGCGTCGCGGCTATCGCATCGTCCCGGTGAATCCCCGCGAGCAGGCGGTTCTCGGCGAGCGCTCTTATCCCGATCTCGCGAGCGTCCCGGAGCAGATTGACGTGGTGGTGATCTTTCGCAAGCTGCGGCACATCCCCGAAATCGTGGAGAACGCCATCCGCCGCCATGCGCGCGTGATCTGGATGCAGGAAGGGCTGGCTCACGAACAGGCGGCAGCGCGGGCGCGGGCGGCAGGCCTGGAAGTCGTGCAGAATCGCTGTATCCTGAAGGAACACGCGCGGCGGTTTCTCAGCGAGGGGATCTGATCGGACCAGACAAATAGGCTATTTATCCCAGCACCACAGCGAAGAGCGCCTTCGCCTCATGTCATTCCGAATCGCCCCTGCGACCGGCGCGCTGCTTCCATTCACGAATCGCCTCCAACCGCTCCTTCAGCTTCTTCTCCACACCCTCGTCCGTCGGCACATAGTAGCGGCGATCCTTTAAGCTCTCGGGAAGACAACTCATGGTGGTGAGACGCTCGGGCGCGTCGTGCGCGTACTGGTATCCCTTGCCATAACCGAAATGTGCCATCAATCCCGTCACAGGATTCCGCAGGTGCAAGGGAACGGGCTCGGCGACGGTGCGCGCCACGTCCTGCTGGACCTCTCCGTAGGCGGTGTAAAGCGCATTCGACTTCGGCGCCAGCGCCAGGTACACCGCGGCCTCCGCCAGCGCCAGATTCCCCTCCGGCATGCCCACGAAGTGCACGGCTTGCTGTGCGGCAAGCGTGATTTCGAGAGCGCGCGGGTCGGCAAGGCCGATGTCCTCCGACGCCATGCGGATCAGCCGGCGCGCGATGTAGAGCGGATCCTCGCCGGCTTCGAGCATGCGTGCCAGCCAATAAAGGGTGGCATCCGGGTCGGAGTTGCGGACGGACTTGTGCAACGCCGAGATGATGTTGTAGTGCTCTTCGCCTGCCTTGTCATACATCAGCATCTTGCGCTGCAGCGCGTCTTCCCCGATCTGCGGCGTGACGATCGCGCGTCCTTCGGCATCGCGAGTTGCGCCGGCCGCCGCGGCCTCGAGAGCGTTGTACGCGGCGCGCGCGTCGCCGTTGGAGAACACCGCGATCTGGCGCAGAAGCTCCTCGGGAATCGCGACCTGCTGCCCGCCCAATCCGCGCTTCTCATCGTGAAGCGCGCGCTCAAGCAGGCCCAGGATTTCCTCGGTCGAAAGCGGCGAGAGGAGATATGTTTTGGCGCGTGACAGCAGCGCCGAGTTCACTTCAAACGACGGATTCTCCGTGGTGGCGCCAATGAGAATCACGTCGCCGCGCTCCACGTAGGGCAGAAAAGCGTCCTGCTGCGCCTTGTTGAAGCGATGGATCTCGTCGATGAAAAGAATCGTACGCTGGCCGTAGCCGCGGGCCTTCTCGGCCGCGGCCATCACGTCCTTGATCTCGCGTATTCCCGCCAGCACGGCGCTGAACTTCACGAACCGGCTGCGTGTCTGGCGCGCCACGATGGTGGCTAGCGTCGTCTTGCCGGAGCCCGGTGGTCCCCAGAGAATCATCGAGGAGACCTCGTCGCGCTCGATCGCGAGGCGCAG